>NZ_CP012152.1:222500-375000 GCF_001187595.1 Anoxybacillus gonensis | reverse complement strand
TATCGACGTACTAACTTAGCAAATTCTATTCCCATCTTTACTTTTCTTTCTTCTATCGGAAACTGCAATAAACGTTGCCGCCATTGTTCGATATATTCATTCCGATCAAATAACACTTTCCCATTCAACAACCAATTCATCACTTTTCGATTTGAACCGAGCAGCACCCATTCTTTCACTTGACGTTCATCTACAATGTGCAAAGATGCACTCTTTTCTTCGAAGGCATAATGTTTGATAAAAATCGGTTCTTCCCCTTCCCGAACGATAACAAATAAAACGACATCAAACAAATCCGTCTCCGGAGAGTAATCCGACCCTTTTTCAATCATTAAAATTCCAAGCGTTTGCGGATGACTAGCTCGCTCTTGGTAAATCGGACGCAATACATCTTCCATAAACCGATTCCTCCACTTTTCAACATTGTTTGACCGTATTCGACAATTTCAAAAAAACTCCTGCTTATCATTTAAAACTTATGTTATAGTTATGCGTAGGAGGAGATAAATGTGGGTGTGAAATATTCAAGCAAGATCAACAAAATTCGTACGTTTGCGTTAAGTTTAATTTTTATCGGATTTTTCGTGATGTATGCAGGTATATTTTTCCGCACATCACCTATTGTTATGACGTTATTTATGATTTTAGGATTGTTGTTTATTATCGCAAGTACAGTCGTCTATTTTTGGATCGGAATGTTGTCAACAAAAACGGTACAAGTCGTCTGTCCTTCATGCAATAAAGTAACAAAAATGTTAGGACGAGTCGATGTATGTATGTACTGCAACGAACCGCTTACACTCGATCCAACCCTTGAAGGAAAAGAATTTGATGAAAAATATAATCGAAAAACAAGAAACAAAAAAAGCTGATAGCCACGTCGCTACCAGCTTTTTTAATGATGCCCTTTTTGACAGTCTGGACACGTTCCATAAATCTCCATCCGATGATGACTAACTTTAAATCCTGTCACATGCGCCGCTAAATCTTCGACTTCATCTAAGCCTGGGTAATGAAAATCAACAATTTTTCCACACGTTTCGCAAATCACATGATAATGATGTGTCGTAACAAAATCAAAACGACTTGACGCATCACCGTACGTTAGTTCTTTGACAAGACCGACTTCTTTAAACACACGCAAATTGTTATACACAGTTGCGACACTCATATTTGGAAATTTTCCTTCCAAAGCTTTATAAATTTCATCCGCTGTTGGATGGGACATGGACTGAATCAAATATTCGAGTATCGCATGACGTTGCGGTGTAATACGGACGCCGGTTTCTTTTAACGTGTGAAGCGCTTCTTTTAATTGGTGTGCGTGCGTCACCGTCATGCACCTCACTTTCATTTATAAAAATTATAATTATTACTTTATAATTTTTATAAATAGTGTACAAAAAAATGAAACCGTTTGTCAATTGTATTTTTAGGTAAGAAAAAAGGCGACTCTTGAAGAATCGCCGCATACATATTTGAGGAGGTGTGTGCTCTACTATATCGTACGCAACGATCCTTTTATTTGTTTGAGCCAACCGCCTCTTTTAAAGCGTTCAACACTTCTTCGACATGCCCATTTACTTTTACTTTTCTCCACTCTTTCACGATTTGACCGTTTGGATCGATTAAAAACGTCGAACGCTCAATCCCCATATACTCTTTCCCAAAATTTTTCTTTAACTTCCATACGTCATACGCCTTCGCTGCGTCTTGTTTTTCATCAGCAAGCAGCAAAAACGGCAAGCGATGTTTTTCAATAAATTTTTTATGCCGAACAATCGAATCAGGGCTAATACCGATTACAACCGCCCCGAGTTCCTCAAATACTTCATGATGATCGCGAAAATCACAAGCTTCTGTCGTACATCCTGGCGTCATATCTTTTGGATAAAAATACAATACGACATACTTCCCACGAAATTGCGACAATGTCACGTTTTCCCCATTGCTTGCTGGCAATGTAAAGTCAGGCGCTTCCATATTTCCCCTCCTACCTTCTTTCTACATCCATTACTGTTCGAACAACAAAAGCGGCAGGTAGCGCATAGCCGAGCAACGCTTCGACCATCGCAATCCACCGGCCGATTCCAATCGGCACAATATCCCCATAGCCGACCGAAAGCAATGTGACTGCACTAAAATATAGGCTTGTTTCGACATATTGCAAAAAGTTAGAGGTCTCTATATTCTTCCCATTTTCCATCATAACAACATGTCCATTTATATGCAAAATCGTATATACAAGCGCAAAGCCAATCATCGTCGTTGAATACACAAATAAAATGGCAATAAAGTTTTTTATCGAAATGACAGAACGCTTCGTCTGCCAAAATGAGAAAAAGCTCATACATATGATAAAAACAATAACCCCAATCCATACATACGTCACAACATCCCCTCCTGTCCTCATATATACGAGAGGATGTTTAAATTAATTCCCCGCACCGCGATAACGTTTGACGCCCGCATTCCATAACAGCACCGACAACGTAAAACAAACAATCCCCATCACCGGCGTCAAAAACGAGTACGTATACCATTCCGTTTTACGTAAAAAATACGCTGACGGATATACACCAACAAACGCAAACGGCAAAATCCATGTTAAAACGTAGCGAATAACACGATTGTAAATATCGACAGGGTATCTTCCGTAATTCCCGATGTTGTACATCATCGGCATAATCGAACTGCGTGCGTCAGACCAAAAACTAATGCTTGCTAACGAAATAAAAATACCTGCATAAACGAACGTTCCCCCTAAAACGAACAACACAAATAAAATGACATCATACCAATGAAACGATAAATGTAATCTTGATGCGGCATAACCCATAACAACTAAACCAGTAATTCCTCCAAGAAGCGACTCTAATTCCATTCGTTCAAGCACAATTTGGAACAAACTATGCACAGGGCGGGTTAATACACGGTCCATTTCCCCACGCACAATATATCTTTCGTTAAAATCCCAAATATTAAAAAACGCAGCAAACAAAGCAAACGGTACTAAAAAGAAGCCATAAATAAAAATAATTTCATCGCGCGTCCATCCATTTAATAATTGCGTATGTCCAAATACAACGAGGATAAAAATTAAATTCACACCTTGAAACATTAAATCAGACAAAAACTCAACAAACAAATCGGTACGATATTGCAACTTTGTTTTTACATATTGACTCATATATTGAAAAAAAATCGATACATAAAACATATGTTCACCCCCCTTGAATGATGAGTTTTCGTTTGGCTGCTTTCCATAATACATAAATTGGCATGATTAATACGACACACCAAACCGCTTGAAACAACATCCCTTTCATCGCAGCATCTCCCGTAAAGCTTTCCGTAAAAATCATACTCGGGATGTAACTGATCGCTTGAAAAGGCAAATAGTGCATCACATGTTGTGCCCATTCGGGATAAAAGCTAATTGGTAAAATAAGCCCTGAAAATAAATCAATAACAAATCGTTTGGCGCGAAGTAACCCTTCTCCATTTAACGTAAAAAACGTGACCATCCCAGCTATTAAATTGAGCTGAGAGTTAATAATAAAACTAAGCATTGTCGACAAAGCAAAATATCCCCACGTATGAACATTCGTTGTAAATTGGAGTGAAAAAACAAATGTGACAATGACCATGCCGGGAAGCGAAAAGAAAATGAGTCGGAAAATCCCTTCTCCAAGCCCTTGCATCGTTTTCATAATCAAATAGTTGTACGGGCGAATAAGTTCAATCGCCACTTTTCCTTCACGAATTTCCATCGCAATTTCACGATCAATGTTATTAAAATAAAACGCTCTTGCCATCCAAGCAATCGCGACATACGTCGTCATTTGTTCCACTGTCATTCCTTGAATAGATGACTGCCCTCCATAAATGGCAGACCATAAAAAATAATACGCGCCAATATTAATGCTATAAATAAAAATGCCGCTATAATAATTCGTGCGATAAGCTAACATCATTAAAAAACGCATACGAATCATCTCAATGTATTTACCCATGGTGAATCCCTTCTTCGTAAATGTTGCGAATAATTTCTTCCGTCGATACTTCGCGAATATGAATATCTTTTAATTCATAGGAGGAAACGACCTTTCCAATGACATGTGCCATATCTGCGGCACGAACATGCGCCACCCAACTATATCGGTCCTCTCCTTGTTCCCATGCCGTATCAACGAGCAGCATAAGCTCTTCTTTTGAGACGATATCGCGAAATTGAAAATGAATTTGCTTTCCTTCTCCCCAATTTTGCTTCAAATGTTGCAATGATCCGTCGTAAATGATCTTTCCTTCGTCAAGCATAATGACGCGTTCACAAAGCGCTTCAATATCTGTCATATCGTGCGTCGTTAATAAAATCGTCGTGTTGTATTTTTCATTAATTTCTTTTAAAAATTGACGAATTTTTAACTTGACAAGCACATCTAAACCGATCGTCGGCTCATCTAAAAATAAAAGTGGCGGATTATGAATGAGCGCAGCTGCTAATTCACAGCGCATTCGCTGACCGAGCGATAACTTACGCACAGGCTTATCAAGCAACGGACCAATATCTAACGTTTCAATCACGTGATCCATATGTTCCTTATAATCTTGGTCGGAGACACGATATACTTTTTTTAACAATCGAAATGACTCTTGCACGGCGATATCCCACCATAATTGTGATCGCTGTCCAAACACAACGCCGATCGTCTGCACGAAACGTTCCCGCTCTTTATGCGGATTCATCCCATTTACAACGACTCGTCCAGATGTCGGCGTTAAAATTCCTGTTAACATTTTTATTGTCGTTGATTTACCTGCCCCATTTTCTCCGATGTAGCCAACCATTTCCCCTTGTTTAACAGTAAACGAAATATCGTCGACAGCCCGAATCATTTTATAGTTTCTCGTAAATAAATCACGAAACGCCCCAGCTAACCCAGAACGGCTAGAGTACGACTTAAATTCTTTTCGTAGTTTTTCTACTTCAATCGCATACATGTTTCTCACCTCTCATGAAATCACTATTTAATAGTGTAACGAAAATGTTTAAACTCAACAAATGGTGTGCTCAAATAAATGTGATAAAATAAACACCATGAAAGAAATTTTACATAAAAGGAGGAGGCTTCGCGTGAATTTTACGAAGTCTGAACAATTATATCAAGAAGCGCTTGAACATATCGTCGGTGGTGTCAACAGCCCTTCTCGTTCATATAAAGCTGTCGGAGGCGGTGCACCCGTCGTGATGGAAAGAGCGCAAGGGGCATACTTTTGGGATGTAGACGGCAATAAATATATCGATTATTTAGCGGCGTACGGCCCTATTATTACCGGACATGCTCATCCACACATTACAAAAGCCATTCAACATGCGGCTGAAAATGGTGTTTTATACGGGACGCCAACACCGTATGAAATTACGTTCGCGAAAATGTTAAAAGAAGCGATCCCTTCCCTAGAAAAAGTACGTTTCGTCAATTCAGGAACAGAAGCTGTCATGACGACGATTCGTGTCGCACGCGCTTACACCGGTCGTGATAAAATTGTAAAGTTTGCAGGTTGCTATCACGGGCATTCCGATCTCGTTCTTGTTGCGGCTGGTTCTGGCCCGTCTACATTAGGTATACCTGACTCAGCAGGCGTACCAAAAAGCATCGCTCAAGAAGTCATTACTGTTCCTTTTAATGACGTAGAGGCTTTTAAACAAGCGATGGATCGTTGGGGAAGCGAAGTAGCTGCCGTTCTCGTTGAACCAATTGTCGGTAACTTCGGGATCGTTGAACCGAAACCAGGCTTTTTACAAGCGATCAACGACATCGCTCACGCAGCTGGCGCCCTTGTCATTTATGATGAAGTCATCACTGCTTTCCGTTTTATGTATGGCGGTGCTCAAAACTTGCTTGGAGTCGAACCAGACTTAACAGCACTCGGAAAAATTATCGGTGGTGGTTTACCAATCGGTGCATACGGCGGTAGAAAAGACATTATGGAACAAGTGGCTCCACTTGGTCCTGCTTACCAAGCAGGAACGATGGCGGGAAATCCTGCATCCATTTTAGCAGGTATTGCTTGTTTAGAAGTATTACAACAAGAAGGCGTGTACGAACATCTCGATCACCTCGGTGCGATGTTAGAGGCTGGCATTTTAACACATGCGAAAACATACGATATTCCTATTACAATTAACCGCCTAAAAGGAGCGCTCACTGTATACTTCACGACAGAAAAAGTAGAAAACTATGAACAAGCGGAACGGACAGATGGGCAGATGTTCGCAAAGTTTTTCAAACTTATGCTTCATCAAGGCATTAATCTCGCTCCTTCGAAGTATGAAGCATGGTTTATTACATTAGCTCATACAGAAGAAGATATTGAGTACACAATCGAAGCGGTAGGACGCGCATTTAAATCCTTAAAAAATGAATAAATATACAATTATAACGAGGGAGGAAATCCATTCCTCCCTCGTTTTTTATGCTAAAAGACAATGTAAACGCTTACATTATTCGTGAACGTTTTGTTACATGAACTGAATATTATATCCAAAAATATGAATAAATAATTGATTTTCTTCTGCAAACATGCTAATATAGACTATAAAATTCAGAAAATTTTATTTCTTAAAAAAGTTTTGTGTAGGAGGTGGCGAAGGCGAGAAGCGAGCAACAAGCCGCTTACAAGCCGCATGCTATGAAACAACGGTGGAATCCAACTTCATTTCAACATTTTTATGAGCACGAACACGATGCGTGTGGAATTGTCGCTGCGGTTGAAAAACGACGCATTCCGACAAAGGAAAACATTACAACATGTATTAACGCCCTCGTCACAATGAATCATCGCGCCGGATTCATCAATGGTGAAGGAGATGGCGTCGGTATTCATATTGACATTCCGAAAGCGCTTTGGAAAGAAAAATTTGCTGCTGCCCATCTTGATCCTCAATTCGTCGACCGCGACGATTTTATTGTTGGCCATATATTTATTACGCGAACAACGAATGTCGAAGAGAAAAAAGCACGTATGCGTCAATTGTTTGATCAATTTCATCTCAATCTTATTTTTGAATCTGATCGCGTGACCTCTTCTTCAGCGCTCGGTCCAATCGCTTTACGCGAAGAACCTGTATTTTGGCAAGTAGCCCTTTTACCAAACAAAAATGAAACGTTATCTAAAACGTTATTTGAATTAACGATTGAAATAGAAAAAGATGAACATATTCATGTCGCCTCTCTTAGTAACCATCATGCCATTTACAAAGTGATGGGAGCTGGAGATATTTTACCAAAATATTATCACGACTTAGCGAGTCCACTTGTGGCATCTACAATGACGCTTGGCCATAATCGCTATTCAACAAATACACTATCCAACTTTTTCCGTGTACAACCGTTTAGCGTCTTAGGTCATAACGGCGAAATTAACACGATTGCTAAACTACGTGAAGAGGCAACAATGATCGGTGTTCCATTGACAAACGGCGGAAGCGATTCGCAAGACTTGAGCCGAACGATGGAAACACTGATTTATCGTGATGGCTATACGTTATTTGAAGCGATGGACTTTTTATTTCCGCCAATTGTAAATGAAATAAAAAACTATCCAGCACATTTACAAGATTTATATACTTACATTCGCGAAGCTTGGGGACATTTCGCCCAAGGCCCTGCAGGCATCATTTCTCGCCATGCAGACGAAGCAGTATTTAGCGTCGATGCGCTCGGATTGCGACCACTTTGGAAAATTGAAACAGAACACCGTTACGTATTTGCATCTGAGCCAGGCATTATTCCTGTATGCGAATATACGGGAGAACCAAAACCGCTCGCGCCGGGAGAAAAAATCGGCTTAAAATGGCAAGCGGATGGAACAATTCGTATGTATGAATACGCAGATTATCAACAAGAAGTATACAATCGCATTCGAAATCGTTTAAATATCGAAAATATGCGCCAACGTCTCCAAACGCCAACGTTCAAAACGTATGTGCTTATGGCCCAACCAACAAAAGTGCATAACGGACAATATGCAGCATTCGGTTGGGATCGTGAACATATTCAATTGCTCGAACAAATGGCAGAAAAAGGCGCAGAGCCTATTCGCTCGCTCGGTCACGATGCTCCGCTTGCAGCAATCGATCCTGAACGAAAAAATATTGCTGATTTTATAAAAGAAAGTGTAGCTGTTGTGACAAACCCTGCCATTGACCGCGACCGTGAAACAGAACATTTTTCTACACGCGTTGTCGTCGGAAAACGACCAAGTATCGTCTCAAACGAGGAACGTCCTTACACAGTCGAGCTTCTTTCACCTATTTTAATCGAAGGAAAGCTCGGAAATGAATGTGCAGAAATGTTGCAGCAACCATCGTACGATCAACTCGTTCATACATTTGAAGAAAAACAATTGACATACTTTATATCAGCCACATTTTTTGAACACGAAACGATTCCAACGGCACTTGCCCGTTTAAGCGAAGAAGCATGCGCAGCTGCGGCAAACGGAAAAACGTTGCTTGTCATTGACGATGCAAAAGCGCATCAAAATGGTCATTTATGGATCGATCCACTTCTTGTTATATCGGCGATCGATCAAGCGTTAACAAAAGCGCAATTGCGGAGAAACTGTTCGCTTCTTCTTCGTTCTGGAGCGATTCGTTCATTGCATGATTTCATCGTTGCATACGGACTTGGCGCAAACGTCATTAGCCCATATTTAATGTTTGCGACAGTTGCTGATTCGTCCACTCGACCAGCGATCCATTTGTTCCAAGCGTTAAATAAAGGGCTTGAAAAAGTCATTTCAACGATCGGTATTCACGAATTACGCGGATATAGCCGTCTCTTTTCATCGATCGGCTTGCATGAAGAAGTCGCAGCTGTATTAAATATTGTTAACTTTTTTGGTTCTGATTCGCTTGCCCAAAATTTTGAAGCATTAAAACAAGACGCTATCGCACGCGCAAACGATTTTGAAACAGAACAAGCAAAGTTGCGCAAAACATTTCACGTCTTTCCACGCATTTGGAAAGCGATTGGCGAGGTAGCACAAACAGGCTCATACGATCAATATCGCGAAAAATTGACGGAAATCGAAACAGAAACGCCAACAGCTATTCGTCATTTAACAGATTTAAAACAGGCCGACGTGCCAGCTAAAAAAGAACACGTGGACATTTCTGTCGGCGAACATAGCTTGCCTTTTGTTATCGCTTCGATGTCATTTGGTTCGCAAAACGAAATTGCGTTCCGCGCTTATGCAGAGGCAGCGAACCGTCTTAACATGATTAGCTTAAACGGTGAGGGTGGCGAAATTAAAGATATGCTCGGCAAATATCCGCGCACGCGCGGACAACAAGTCGCTTCTGGACGATTTGGCGTCAATGCTGAACTGCTTAACTCATCTAATTTACTAGAAATTAAAATCGGGCAAGGAGCAAAACCAGGTGAAGGTGGTCATTTGCCAGGATCGAAAGTGACAGCTAAAATCGCTGAAGCTCGGAACGCAACGATCGGCTCTGATTTAATTTCACCGTCAAACAACCATGACATTTACTCCATTGAAGACTTAGCACAAATGATTGCTGAATTAAAAACAGCAAACGACCAAGCGAAAGTCGCTGTCAAAGTGCCAGTCGTCCCTAATATTGGAACGATTGCTGTCGGCATCGCAAAAGCTGGTGCGGACATTATTACGCTAAGTGGCTTCGACGGTGGAACGGGAGCAGCGCGCATTCATGCCATTCAACACGTTGGCTTACCTGTAGAAATTGGCGTCAAAGCAGCGCACAACGCGCTCTTAGAAGCTGGATTGCGCCACCAAGTTGAAATTTGGGCAGATGGCGGCATCAAAAGCGCGATGGACGTGATCAAAGTGATGCTTCTCGGCGCCAACCGCGTTGGCTTCGGTACATTAGCGATGATTGCGATCGGATGTACAACATGTCGCGGTTGTCATTTAGATACATGCCATGTCGGAATCGCCACGCAAATTGAATCGGAAGCACAAGCGAAAGAACATGGTTTACGCCGTTTCGTTCCGAGACAATTCGAGCAAGCGGTACAAAACTTAGTTCGCTTCTTTACAGCATTTGGTGAAGAACTAAAAGCGCTCACCGCCTCGCTCGGCTATACGAACTTACAACAGCTTGTCGGTCGCTCTGACTTGCTTGAACAAACGCGCGGACGCGATCGAATGAATTTAGCGACGTTATTAAAACCATTAGAAATCGGTCAATGGTATCAAAAAGAAGTCGCGGCGACATCAGAAGAAGGAAAACTGGCCGTTGCAGCTGGGGCTGAATATTTAGATTATCATGTTGAAGACTTACATCGTTCACGCGAATTTTCAACTGTCACAGCTGAACAACGCGTGCTCGGCAGCCGCGTCGCATGCCATCGTGTGCGTGGTCGATTAGACGGATCTTATAAAAAGCTGCCAAACATATCTCTTCGTTATAAAGATGGATCTGTACCCGGCAATGGACTCGGTGCATATAACGTTACTGGCATTCATATTCACGTTGACGGTGGAACGCAAGACGGAACCGGAAAAACATCGCTTGGCGGCGGCATTTTCGTCTTTAAGGCGAAAGGAAAAGACGGAAAGTTTTACAACGGCTCAGTCGGAAAAGGATTTGGCTACGGAGCGCAAAAAGGATTGCTCATTGTGCAAGGAAACGCTGACGCACGCGCAGGCATTCGCTTATCAGGAGCGGATATGATTATCGGTGGTCAAGTGACAAAACCAATCCCTGAAGTTGAACACGGCAATATCGGTGTTCACGCAAACATTAAAGGATTTGCCTTTGAATATATGACAAACGGACGCGGACTCGTTCTCGGCGACCCAGGTCCATGGATTTGTGCAGGGATGACAGGCGGTGTCGTTTATTTACGTCACCAACCAGAAATGGGCTTAACGAAAGCAGCCCTTGAACGCCGAATCGCCAAAGGCGCAAACGTCTCGATTCAGCCACTAAACGAAAAAGGAAAAGCAGACGTCAAAGAACTACTTGGCACATATATTGATTTACTTATCGAACATGAACAGCATGAAGAAGCAGCAACACTTCAACCGTTGTTGCAACAACCAGAGCAACACTTTTTCCAAGTCATTCCGAAAAAAGAACAAGCCGATCCATCCGTATCGACGGAATAAACGTAAAAAGAACTGCCTCAAAAAAATGGGGCAGTTCTTTTAATTTTTTTCCTTTTATCTTGATATACTGATGAAAAACATGTATATTTGTTTGTTGTTCTAACAAGATGATGAAAAAGAAAGGAATTTGAGCGACGATGAGACTTGGAGCCCGCGTCTTTAAAACCGGGATTGCGATTACATTTGCATTAGTTTTAGCGAAACTGTTGCAGTTGCCTTCTCCTGTGTTTGCTGGTATTTCAGCTGTATTTGCGATGCAGCCAACGATTTACCGTTCATATTTATCTTTAATTGAACAAGTGCAAGCAAATGTCATTGGTGCGGTTTTCGCGATCGTTTTTACGCTTGTTTTCGGACACGATCCATTTATTATTGGACTAACCGCTATTTTAGTCATTGCGTTATTTCTTCGTCTTCGTTTAGAATCTTCTATTTCTGTTGCGCTTGTGACAGTTATTGCAATTATGGAATATACCGAAGAACACTTTATTGAATTTGCGCTTATTCGCTTTTCAACAATTATGTTAGGCGTGTTTGCAGCATTTATCGTTAATTTAGTATTTCTTCCGCCAAAGTATGAAAAGAAGCTATACACGAAAATTGTGGAATATACCGAACATATTTTGAAATGGATTCGCATGAATGTACGACATGCATCTGAACATCATTTATTAAAAGAAGACATCGAAAAATTTAAAGAAAACATGATGAAACTAGACCAACTTTATTTGCTTTACAAAGAAGAACGGACATATTTTCGCAAGCATAAATATAGCAAATCACGTAAACTTGTGTTATATCGCCAAATGATTGTCGCAACAAATCGGGCGCTAGAAACGTTAAAATTGTTGCATCGTTTAGAAAACGAGCTAGCACATACATCTGCTGAACTTCAAGACGCCATAAAAAACGAACTCGACTGTTTGTTAAATTATCACGATCAAATATTGCTAAAGTTCATTGGGAAGGTAAAGTCTGATCCACAATCACAATTCGTTACAGAAGCGTGCTCTGGAAAAAAAGGATTAATCCACTCGTTTTTAAACCATTATGCTCAACAAAGCATTAAGCAAGAAAATTATCAACTGTTCCCACTTATCGGAGCGATTATTGAGTATAGCCATCAACTTGAACATTTAGACACGCTGATCGAAAGCTTCCATCATTACCATAAAGAAGAGCACGTCGTCCCTACCCCAGAGCAAGAATAAAAGATGTCCCGACATACCAACGGGACATCTTTTAGCTTTTCATACGCGGATCAAGCGCATCGCGCAATCCATCCCCCATTAAGTTAAATCCTAATACTGTTAACATGATTGCCAATCCCGGAAAAATCATCGTCCATGGTGCTTGCGTTAAATATGCTTTTGAATCCGCTAGCATTTTCCCCCATTCCGGGTTTGGTGGCTGTGCTCCTAACCCAAGAAATCCGAGTGCTGCCGCTTCAATAATAGCCGTTGCAATCGCAAGCGTGCCTTGAACAATAATAGGCGCCATACTATTCGGCAAAATGTGGTGGAATAAAATGCGCGCATCACTCATGCCAATTGCTTTCGCCGCTGTAATATACTCTTCCTGTTTAATGCTTAATACACGCGAACGAATGAGACGCCCGAAGTTCGGAATGTTAATGACCGCGATCGCAATGAGCGCATTTTTCAACGACGGTCCTAAAACCGCTACAATGCCAATCGCTAATAAAATGCTCGGAAATGCGAGCATAATGTCAAATATGCGTGAAATCACCGCATCAATCCATCGTCCATAGTATCCTGCGACAATCCCAAGCAAAGAGCCGATGACAACCGAACCTAACACAGAAAAAAATCCGACCCATAACGAAATGCGTGCTCCATAAACGACACGGGAAAAAATGTCTCGTCCAAAATCATCTGTTCCAAATATATGATCTTTCGATGGTGCTTGCAAACGCATGGATAGTTGTTGGTCGTTCATATCGTACGGAGCAATAAACGGTGCGAAAATGGCAAGCAAAATGAAAAATAGCACAATGCCACTTCCGATGAGTGCCATTTTATTTTTTCGAAAACGAATCCATCCTTCTTTCCATAACGATGTTGCTTTTTCTTCTTGTTGTACAACATTTCCCTCGTTTCGTGCCAGCTCAGCCAATGCGCTCCCCTCCTTTTAGTTATATTTAATTCGCGGATCAATTGCAGCATATAGAAGGTCAACAATTAAATTAATAAAAATAAAAATCATCGCAACAATTAAAATGCCTGATTGAATGACGGGATAATCGCGATAGCCAATCGCTTCATAAATGTACCGACCAATTCCCGGCCAACTGAAAATCGTTTCCGTTAAAATCGCCCCGCCAAGTAACAACCCCATTTGTAAACCGATGACTGTCAATACAGGAATGATCGCATTTTTTAACGAATGCTTGTACACAACCCAAAACATGCTTAATCCTTTCGCACGTGCCGTACGAATATAATCCGACTTCATCACTTCAAGCATGCTTGAACGAGTCATACGAGCAATAATAGCCATTGGAATTGTCGCTAAAGCGACACTCGGAAGCACTAAGTGTTGCAATGTTTGAAAAAACTGATCTGTATTTCCTTGAATCAACGTATCAATGACATATAAATGGGTAATCGGTTCAATTGGATTTCGTACATCTTCTCGTCCAGATGTCGGGAACCAATCTAAGTTAATCGCAAAAATCCATTGCTCCATCAACCCGAGCCAAAAAATAGGCATCGAAACCCCGATCAACGCTAAAACCATCGCAACATAATCAAACCAAGAGTTTTGAAACCATGCGCTAATAATACCTGCATTGACACCAATCACCACAGCAATGAACATCGCTGCAAGCGACAGTTCTAATGTCGCCGCTAAATACGGCCAAATTTCTTGTGAAACCGCAACCCCCGTGCGAATGGATTCCCCTAAATCCCCTTTTAATAATCCGCCAAGATATTTCATGTATTGAATGTACCACGGTTGGTCTAATCCGAGTTTATGCGTTAACGCCTCTACCGCTTCTTTCGTCGCCTTTTGTCCTAAAATGACTTGCGCAGGATTTCCCGGAATGGCACGAATCATAAAAAATACGACGAGCGACATGCCAAGCAAAACAGGAATGACCGTTAAAATGCGTTTGACTGTATATGAAAACATACGTTTCACTCCTTTCTGACATGATGGAAAGGGAGAGGATTCCCTCCCCTCCCTCAACACAAATGTTATTTAAACTGTACTTTTGTAAATTTATCCGTTCCAGTCGGATGCGGATTAAATCCATCAATGTTTGCCTTACCTGCTAATAACGGTGTTGAGTGTACGAGCGGAATCCATGGTGCGTCTTCTTTAATAATTTCTTGTGCTTTTTTGTACAATTCGTTTCGTTTGTTTTCATCGCTAACTGTTTGTGCTTCGATTAAAATGTTGTGTAACTCATCGTTTGCATAGTACGTGTAGTTGTTGCTGCCAATGCTATCTTTATCAAGCAACGCATATAAGAAGTTGTCTGCATCACCGTTATCGCCCGTCCAACCGAGCAAGAAGGCGTCTGCTTCTCCTTTTGCCACTTTATCTAAGTATGTCGCCCATTCATACGTAACGATTTTTGCTTTTACGCCAATTTTTGCGAAGCTTGCTTGTAACGCTTCGGCTACTTTTTGTCCATCTGGCATGTATGGACGTGGAACAGGCATCGCCCATAATTCCATTTCAAAGCCGTTTGGATAACCAGCTTCTGCAAGTAATTGTTTTGCTTTTTCTAAATCATACGGATAGTCTTGAATCGCGTCGTTGTAGCCAGGAATGCTTGGCGGTAATGGGTTTTTCGCCGGTTGTGCTTGACCTGCATAAAACGCATCAATAATCGCTTGTTTATCTACCGCATGATTCAACGCTTGACGAACGAGTTTATTGCCTAATGGACCGCGTGTAACAGTTAATCCGACATAACCGACGTTCATCGAAGGACGTTTAAACACTTGGAAATCTTTATTTCCTTCTACTTGAGCTAAATCAGAAGGATTCAAATCTTCCATAATATCAATCTCGCCTTTTAACAACGCATTGAGGCGTGCAGAGTTGTCTGGAATCGATACGAAAATTAACTTATCAAGTTTTGGATGACCTTCTAACCAATATTCCTTATTTTTCTCAAGCACGATGCGTTCATTGCGCTTCCACTCTTTAAAGACAAATGGACCTGTTCCAACAGGATTTTCACCGAATTTGTCGCCATATTTTTTAATTGCTTCAGGGCTAGCGATCGCAAACGGTACCATCGCAAGATTTTTTAAGAATGGCGCTTGCGGACGTTTTAAAACGAACTGCACCGTATGTTCATCTAACGCTTTTACTTCTTTAATGACATGCCCTTCATCATTTTTGTATCCACCAAACATTGAGCCATAATAAGGGAACGTATCTGCATTCCCATTTGCCCAACGTTCAAAGTTAAATACAACAGCTTCTGCGTTAAAATCTGTTCCGTCATGGAATTTTACACCTTCACGAAGCTTGAACGTGTACGTTAAGCCATCGTCAGAAATCGTCCATTCTTTCGCTAATGCTGGTTGAATCGTTGTATCACCATCGTTATAGTCTAGAAGTGTGTCAAAAATGTTTTTTGTTACTTTAAACGATTCACCATCTGTCACTGTTGCTGGGTCTAACCCAACAGAGTCACCGCCGCGTCCATAGACGAGCGTCGTTTGCTTTTCAGCTTCTTCCGTTTTGCCTCCACCTGTTTGTTCCGACTTGCCGCAACCTGCAAGTGCAGTCGCTGCTACAAGAAGAAACATAAGCATGGTTAATAACCATTTTTTCTTCATTTCTTTTCCCCCTTAGTGAATAATATATATTTCATCACCTAGCCATCTTTATGTATAAAGATGGCAGGCGACGTAATGCCCATTTCCAACTTCTTTCCATTCTGGTTTTGTCGTTTTACAAATATCCATACATGCTTGACATCGTGTATGAAAAGCGCAACCCGTTGGTGGATTTGATGGACTCGGTAAATCCCCGGTAAGCAGTTGCTTTTCTTTTTTATATTCCGGATCTGGAATCGGAACAGCTTCAAGCAACGCTTTTGTGTACGGATGTTTCGGATGGCGATATAGCTCTTCGCTGCTAGCGAGTTCAACCATTCGTCCTAAATACATGACGCCAACACGATCGCTAATATGACGCACGACACCAAGGTCGTGAGCGATAAAAATATATGTCAAACCAAACTCTTTTTGTAAATCTTCTAGTAAGTTAAGCACTTGTGCCTGAATGGACACATCTAGTGCTGAAACGGGCTCATCCGCGATAATGAGCTTCGGTTTCGTCATCAATGCGCGAGCGATACCGATACGTTGCCGTTGTCCTCCGCTAAATTGATGCGGATAACGTTTCGCATGATAGCTACTTAATCCAACAACTTCTAACATCTCCCGCACCTTTTTTCGTCGCTCTTCCTTTGACCCAATTCCATGGACGATCAGCGGTTCTTCTAAAATTTTTTCTACTGTATGGCGCGGATTAAGCGATGCAAACGGGTCTTGAAAAATCATTTGCATATCGCGACGCACTTTTCTTAATTGTTGGGGCGATAGTTTTGTCACTTCTTCCTTTTCAAATAAAATAGATCCTTCCGTTGGCTCAATAAGCCGCATAAGCATACGCCCCGTCGTCGATTTTCCGCAGCCGCTCTCCCCGACAATGCCTAGCGTTTCTCCTCTGTAAACAACGAACGATAAATCATCGACCGCTTTCACTTGACCAATTTGTTTATTAAATAAACCTGCCGTAATCGGAAAATATTTTTTTAACCCTTTAACTTGTAGTAACGGTTCGTTCATGGATGACGTTTTCCTCCTTTGTATACAAAAAACAACGCGCGCGATGGCCTTGTTCTACTTCGTATAAATCAGGATTTTGGGAAAAGCACCGCTCAAATGCTTGCTCGCATCTTGCCGCAAAACGACAACCTTGTTTAATCGAGCCCGGCTTCGGTACGCTTCCTGGAATAGAATATAAACGTGCTTTTCTTTCCCGAATATCTGGAACAGAACGAATAAGTCCAATCGTATATGGATGTTTTGGATTTCGAAAAATCGTTTGAACATCCCCTTCTTCAATGATTTTTCCCGCATACATAACAACGACGCGATGACACATTTCAGCCACGACTCCTAAATCGTGTGTGATCATCATAATCGCTGTGCCGAATTGTTCGTTTAACTGTTTCATCAAATGTAAAATTTGTGCCTGAATCGTCACGTCTAAAGCAGTCGTTGGCTCGTCTGCAATTAATAAAGATGGATTGCACACCATCGCCATCGCAATCATCACGCGCTGCCGCATGCCTCCTGATAGCTGATGCGGATATTCATCAATGATCTCCTCAGCACGAGGCAAACCGACAAGTTTAAGCATATCAATGGCTCGCTTTCGCGCTTCTAATTTGCTTATTTTTTCATGAATACGAATCGCTTCAATCATTTGGTTACCGATCGTAAAAAGCGGATTTAACGACGTCATCGGCTCTTGGAAAATCATCGCTATTT
This sequence comes from Anoxybacillus gonensis, assembly GCF_001187595.1. Lineage (GTDB taxonomy): Bacteria > Bacillota > Bacilli > Bacillales > Anoxybacillaceae > Anoxybacillus > Anoxybacillus gonensis. The sequence continues at coordinate 357,283 of NZ_CP012152.1, read as the reverse complement.
CATTCCCTCGTATTTCTTTCATCCGTTTTTCCGATGCTAGCACAATATTTTCATGTTTAAACCATATTTCTCCATCTGTAATTTTTCCGATTCCTTTTGGCAACAATCCCATAATAGAGAGCGATGTAACACTTTTTCCACAGCCCGATTCACCGACAACGCCTAAAATTTCGCCTTTATTTATGTAAAAGTCTACGCCATCAACCGCAGGAACTTCCCCTTCGTCTGTGAAAAAGCATGTTTTTAAGCTTTTTACTCGTAAAATCGCTTCATCTCCCACGGAAGCCACTCCTTCTATATACAGAAAATTTATATTTTTAAAATAACTTTTTATGTTACGTTTCAAATTATTACACGAATATTAAAAAAATACAATACAAAAATTCAAAAAATTTAATCATTGTTTATAAAAAATAAAAAACAACGGCCATTAGTAAGTAACCGTTGTTTTTTTGTTCATGTATGTATCATTTTCACTTTCTACACATAATAAACTTTTTATACCAATGTTCAACTACTTCAGGGGCAAACGGTCCCTTTTTCTCTTTAATCCATTGAATTAATTTTTGAACATTATTTTTTAAAACTTTATCAATAATTTCAGGGTAGTTCATTTGTTCGCGATGGCGCTCATATTCATCGCGATCTAATATGTCGTATTGACCGTTCGGAAATACTTTAATATCTAAGTCATAATCGATATATTTTAGCGCTTCTCCATCCCAAACGTAAGGCGAGCTAATGTTGCAATAGTAATACACCCCTTCAGCACGAATCATCGCAATAATGTTAAACCAATGTTTTGCATAAAAAAAACAAATGGCCGGCTCACGCGTCACCCACGTTCTCCCATCCGCTTCCGTCACAAGTGTACGATCGTTGCCGCCAATCACTTCTTCTTCGCTTCCTTTTAACACAACGGTTTCTTTCCATGCACGGTGGATATGGCCGTCATGTTTATAACTATGAATTTGAATGATCGCCCCTGTTTGTGGATATTCCATACACATTCCCTACTTTCATTCGACGCTTTTTCCTCTATTATACCGTTAATAAGCAATGAAGAAAAAGAGCATCGGACGAAAACCGATGCCCTTTGCCCGCTATTGATTTTTCTTTGCTTCTGCTTTCGCGTTTTGTTGTTTCACATGTTGAACATCTGTTTCAGTTGAAAACTCTGTTCCGTACTGACCAGCATTTTGCTGTTTCACATGTTGAATGTTTGTTCCTGCAATCGTTTTGTTTGGCTTCATCATTCTCACCCCCACGCTCATTACTTTGTACCGTCTATTTAAAAAATATCCGTATGAATAATTTTTTGTTTCACTTTCTACACTACATAAAGAGGTGAAAACGATGTATATTGGACGCGATTTAACGGCCTTACAAATGATTCCTAAACAGCAGTGGAAAGATAGCGAGTTAGCGTTTTTTCATCATGCTCTTCAACAAGTCACTCCGTATTTAAACGTTGAGGGACAAACAATGCATCGTGAAATTGTGGAAGAAATTGAAGCAAGAGGCGGTTTACAGCGAAACGAAGCGACATATACGAATGGAACGCGCGTATTTTACGAGTAAAGGCGTTTGCCTTTACTCGTACGCTTGCCATATTTTTTGATATATAACTGGGAATGCATATTGCTTAAGCTCATCGATCGTCACCCATTTATTCGTTTCATCTCCCATTTGTAATTCCAGCGCGTTCCCTTTATATGCTTCAATATGCCATACAACATGGGAAAAAACGTGCTCAAATGAACCGATTCGCTCTAGCGAACGAATGACGACATGATATCGTTCACTTATTTCTTTTACAAATGCTTCATCGTTTCGTGTTGGAGCATGTTCATCATTTGGGAATTGCCATAAATTTGCCAACAATCCACGAGGCGGGCGTTTTTGAATGAGTATATTTCCCTTTTCATTCATAAGCACAATGGCACGAAAAGAAACACGTTTCGGTGCTTTCCCTTTTGTTTTTACAGGTAGCTCAGTTTCTATCCCTTCTGCAAACGCCCGACAATGACGCTGAACAGGACATAGAAAGCAACTCGGATTTTTCGGCGTGCAAACGAGCGCACCAAGTTCCATTAACGCTTGATTAAAATCAGACGGATTGTCGTGTGAAATAATTTTGGAAACAATGTTTTCAAACTTTTTTCGTGTACTTCCTTTCGCAATATCATCTGTTATATAAAAAATACGCGACAATACTCGCATAACATTTCCATCTACCGCAGGTTCAGGAATGCCGTAAGCGATGCTTAACACCGCTCCTGTCGTATACGGCCCAACACCTTTTAATGAAGAAAACTGCTCTTTGGACGCGGGTACACATCCTCCGTACTTTTCTTTCACTTCTTTTACCGCTTCATGCAAATGACGAATACGCGAGTAATAGCCGAGCCCTTCCCACGCCTTTAACACTTCTTCTTCTTCCGCCTCAGCTAACGCGTCTAAAGTCGGGAACTTTTCGATAAACTGATAAAAGTAAGGGATGACTGTATCGACTCGCGTTTGTTGAAGCATCACTTCAGATACCCATATTTTGTAAGGATCTTTATCTTTTCGCCAAGGCAAATCACGTTGCTCTGTTTGAAACCAATGAATTAAATCATGTTGAAACTGCTCAATATGAAAATGAGCCAATATTTGTTGTACATTTTCTTTCACGTTCATTCCTCCAAGGTGGTAAACTAAAAGTAAGTTCAGTCGGAAAAAAGGAGGCCTTTTATTTGGATACAGGTACACACGTTTTAATGGGGTTTGCATTAGGTGGATTAGCTACATTGGATCCAACGATCGCTAACGATCCAACGCTCGCGCATGCCGTGCTTATCGGCACGCTCGTCGGCTCACAAGCACCTGATATTGACACCGTGTTTAAACTAAAAAATAACGCGAAATATATTCGCAATCATCGTGGCATGACGCATTCGATCCCCGCTTTGTTCATTTGGACGTTGCTCATTAGTGTCACTCTCTTTTATATATATGACACGTCTTTTTTTCATGTAGCCCTTTGGACATTTATCGCCGTCAGTGTACACGTGTTTGTCGATATTTTCAATTCATATGGCACGCAAGCGTTGCGTCCTTTTTCAAAAAAATGGGTTGCGCTCGGTATCATTAACACGTTCGATCCGTTTATTTTTATTGTTCACTTAGCTGGCGTTGTCTTATGGTTGAACGGACAACATGCGGGGTATACGTTTCTAGCTGTATATGTCGTGCTCATTGGTTACTATATCATTCGTTTTCGTCAACAACAAGCAATAAAACGCAAGTTGAAACAAATGTTTCCGGATGTTGAACAAGTCATTACCGTTCCGACAATAAAATGGAACGAATGGCATTTAGCTGTGACGACATCAAACCATTTTTACGTTGCGCGCGCGCAAAATGGGACAATTACTGTACTTGACATATTCGAAAAATGTCCGATTCCAGACATCCCAATCATTGAAAAAGCAAGACAAGATGAAAATTTAGCTGCATTTTTATCTTTTTCCCCCGTATATCGTTGGGAAATTCATGAATATAACGATCATTATGAAGTGCGTTTCATCGACTTGCGTTACCGAAGCAAAAATTATTATCCGTTTGTAGCCGTCGTCCAACTCGATCTCGACCTAAACATTGTTAGCTCATATACAGGATGGATTTTTAGCGAAAAGAAATTGCGCAAAAAATTAGAACTTATTCCAAGCTAAAGCAACCATGCTCGTTCATAAATAGACGTTTATTAACGAATACTATACGTGTGCTCAAAAAGCACGAAATGAACGGCTGGGGGGACTAACATTGAGCAATAAAGAACGAGGCTTTCCGAATCAAAACAATGAAAAATTAGAAGGCGAGCCACGCGCAAAAGCAGAGTACGCATCAAAACGTGCAAACGGCACGATTAATACGCACCCTCAAGAACGAATGCACGCGTCCAATAAACGAGGCGATATCGAGGAGGAATAAAATGGGTAAACATTGGCGTAAAAAATTTTATGATAACCGCTATTCTGATCCGTTCCCGCAACCATGGGCAAACCCGAAACACGCCCACGCTCAAGTAAATGGCGAAACACAACAATCACAAAGTTTAATGATTTTACATTCCGAAGTAAGTAAAAGGAAAATTTAATGGAAAAAGAGGTTGACGGACGTGTCAACCTCTTTTCTTTAGCAATGAAATGGGCAACGCCACTTCGGTGTGCGGATCATTTAAACGATATCCCCATGCGAATACGCCGTTTATATATTGAAGTTTAAATAACGACTGCGGATCTCCTTCAATTTCGTAAAATTCCCCAGGTTGAAAGTCATCGGGATTTAATAAGTATGCTTTAGCCATGGCAATTTTCCGCTCATATACCGCGTATTCGTTCACCATTCCCATTTGTTCTGCTTTTCGTGCTTTTTCAGTTAATGTGGCGATCTCTTGTTTTAATTCCCATTCGTTCATTTCACTATATCGTTTTTGATCCATTCTCCCCACTCCACTTTATGACAACTTCATTTTCATCGTATCATAAAGTGAAGCTAAAATACATAGATCAAGAGGAGGCTAAATATTCCAGTCATCAATACGTAATAAAGCATTGGAATGAGTGTCATACGAATGATCGTTCCTTCTTTCCCGGCAAGACCAACAACGGAAGCTGCCGCAACAACGTTTAATACACAAACCATGTTGCCCGCATTCGCCCCTAACATTTGTCCAGCGATGACGATATGATGCGGCACTTGAATTTGATCAGCAATGCTAAATTGGAATAAAGAAAACATCATATTACTAAACGTGGCACTACCGGAAATAAACGAACCGAGCGAACCGATCAAAGGAGCAACGAGCGGCCAAGCAGCCCCCACTCCCCCTGCGACGAGCGATGCTAACTCAATTGGCATACTAGCAAGCCCTGCATCGTTTACACTAGAGTTAATAAAAATGCGCACCATCGGCACAGCTGTTCCGAGCGCAATGGCACTACCGATCAACGTATATGCGGACTCTTTCATCGTCGCCACGACATCTTCCCGTTTCATTTTATGCATAAAAACGGTGATGAGAATGACGACAAGGAAAATCGTCCCTGGCAAATATAACGGTTCAATTGATGTGCTAATGTTCGTTCCTAAAATGTTGTTAAACTGTATTTTCACAGAACGTAACCATGCTTTTAACGGCAAGTTTTGTAACCTTGTCAACACTAAAATAAGCGCAACAAGAATATACGGCATCCATGCAAGTAAAAGAGGCATTTCACTTTTTTGTACGTTCGCCACATGTCGTACTTCATCTGTTTTCTTAAAATCCCATGGCTCTTTCGGTAATAAAAATCCTTTTTTCGCCGCTGGGACAACGATCGCTAAACCAATTAACCCACCGATCATGGACGGAAACTCTGGTCCGAGAAAAGAAGCAACGAGAAATGCTGGAAGTGTAAAGCTAAGCCCCGCAAATAAAGCAAACTTCCAAATTTCAAATCCTTCTTTCCACGAACGATTTTCTCCAAAAAAACGCGTTAAAATAAGCACTAAAATAAGCGGAATGAACGTACCGATTACAATGTCAAATGACACTGCTTGTTTTGCGAGCGTTTGAAGGAACGAAGATAAATCGGCTGTGCCGATCACTTGTTGCACTTGTTCAGCAACGGAATTTCCTTCACGAAGCCCTTGATCTACCCCGACAATAATCGGTGTTCCGACTGCACCGAACGAAACAGGACTACTATCTGCGACAAGGGCAACGACAACCGCAGCAAGTGGCGGAAACCCTAAAGCAACAAGAAGTGGAGCCCCGATGGCTGCGGGCGTTCCAAATCCTGCTGCCCCTTCAATAAATGCACCAAACAACCATGCGATAATAATGACTTGCACACGTCGGTCGCGCGTAATGCCTAAAAATCCGCTTCGAATCGTATCCATCGCTCCACTTTTCGTCAACGTATTTAACAACAAAATCGCACCGAAAATAATCCATAAAATTGAAATGGCTACAATTACCCCTTCAATCGTTGCAGCTGCCACTTGAATGCCGGGCATTTTCCAAACAAATAACGATAACATAACAGTAATAAGAAAACTAATCGGCATCGCTTTTGCCGCTGGTAAACGCAATAAAACGAGAAAAAGAAAGACAGCTAATACTGGTGTAGAAGCTGTAATCACTTGTAAAAAGCTCATATTGTTCCCCTTTCTTTGTTGTAATATAATGACATAAGACATTATACCATATGGTTGTGCATATATTCACAATTACATTTGACTACTTCTTGACAACTACTTAATGTATACGTTTTCCATATTGTTGTGAATATATGACGTGCGAAAGGATGAAAGTAATGGAAAGTATCATTATCACAGGGGCTGGAACGGGTCTCGGAAAAGAACTTGCCCTTTTATATGCACAACGAGGGTACGAAATCATTTTAGTCGGGAGAAGAAAGGAGCCACTACAATCTGTCCAACGACAAATTGAATCTTTTGGAGGGAAGGCAGTCGCTTTTTCGCTTGATATTACAAATAATGAACAAGTGCATAAAGCAGCGGAAATGCTTTGTCAGAAGCATAACGTAACGATGCTCATTAACAATGCAGGCGTCGGCTATTTCGGACCGCTTGAACAAATGACGGAACAACATATTCATGAAATGATCGACATTAACGTCAAAGGCACAATATATATGACAAAAGCGTTTCTTCCGTATTTTAAGACGTTGCCAGAAGCAAATATGATGAACATTATTTCGACAGCTGGGTTGCGTGGCAAAGTCAACGAAAGTGTGTACGTTGCAAGTAAATTCGCCGTACGCGGATTTAGCGAAAGTCTTGTGAAGGAGCTTGCAGAAACGAATGTTGCCGTCACCGCTGTATATATGGGTGGGATGAACACGCCGTTTTGGGACGATTGTAACCATATTCAAGATCGCTCTCGTCTTCGCTCCCCAAAACAAGTAGCCGAAACGATCGTAAATGAATATAAACGCCAACCAGAAATCATCGTTGAATAGGAGGAATTAATCCTCCTTTTTCTTTTCCAAAAATTTCTCAATTAACGAAATCGGAAACCCTTTTCGGTACAGTGCTTGTTTCATTTTTTGTTCGTACGTATAGCGGTCATATGTTCCATAGCGACGATGTGCTTTTTCTCCATGATATACGAGCGCTTCCCATTGTTCTTCATCGTTTAAAGTGATCTGTTGCTTTACCTTCTCAATGATATGAACAGGAAAACCTTTCATATGCAACAGTTGCGCTATATACGCTTTTTGTTCTTGATATGATCGTTTTTTTGATTGTTTATTTACTTTTTCAACCCACTTCATCGCTTTATCCTGTTGCATCTCTTCCGTATAACGCTCCATCGCTTTCGCAATCGTATCTTCACATATTCCTTTATCTATCAGTTCTTTATAAATGACATAAGGTCCTTTCATCGTCGTATTTACTTGCGTTTGCACGTACGCATGTGCAAATTGTTCATCGTCGATATATCGCTCATTTTGTAGCTTCCCCATTACTCGTTCAATCGCCCCACGATCTACCCCTTTTTTTTCTAAATAATCCGTAACTTCTTGTTTCGAACGCATACGGTAAGCTAAAAAACGAAGCGCCATCTTATATGCTTGTGTTTCGTCATCTTTTTTTATCATTTCCATCCATTGCTTTTCTGTTACTGTCATTCCTTTTTTCAGCCGATACTCAATCAATACGTCTTGATCCACAGAAACGAGTTGTTTCTCTCCATCTTCTTTGACAAGATGAACGTAAAAACGTTCAGCATTTTTCTTATCCACTTCAATTTTTTCAATTCGCATCGTTAAACACACCTTTTCTTTCTTTTTCTTTTTAAAAAACGCATAATATAAGGAAAGGAGGGAAAATAATGAATATTTTAATTGCTGGAGGAACCGGATTTGTCGGTAAAGCATTGACGACATATTTTACACAAAATGGCCATCATATGTATATATTAACGCGAAACGCTCAAAAGCGGGAGAGCGATCCGTATGTTCATTATGTACAATGGCTAACGGACGGTGTAAATCCTATCGAGCAATTACCTTCGATCGATATTGTCATTAATTTAGCTGGTGAATCGATTAATAGCGGACGATGGAACGAAGCGAGAAAACGAGCCATTGTAGAAAGTCGATTACAAGCAACAAACGCGATATATGACCTTATCACCAATATGAAACAAAAGCCGAGCGTTGTCATTCAAGCGAGCGCTATTGGCATTTATGGCACGTCGCTTGATCAGACGTTTACAGAGCGAAATGAAACGACAGGAACAGACTTTTTAGCTCAAACCGTCAAACGATGGGAAGAAGCTGGACGGCGCATGGAAGCGCTCGGCGTACGAACCGTGTTTATGCGTTTTGGCATTATTTTAGGAGGAGACGGTGGGGCCCTTCCTCGCATCGTTCTTCCTTACAAATGGTTCATTGGAGGAACGATTGGACAAGGTAATCAGTGGATGTCATGGGTTCATATGGACGATGTCATTGGCGCAATTGATTTTGCGATTCGACATAAAAACATATCGGGTCCGATTAACGTCACTGCTCCACATCCTGTAACGATGGAAAAGTTCGGGAAAGCAGTCGCAAACGTATTACAACGTCCACATTGGCTCCCAGTTCCATCCTTCGTTCTAAAAGTGTTGTTAGGGGAAATGAGCATACTTCTGCTAGAAGGACAGCGCGTAATCCCAGAAAAACTTCTTCAAGCAGGATATCATTTTTCATTTCCCACTATTGATCAAGCGCTAGCGAACATACTAAAATCGTGACGAATACACTATACGAAAAAGAAATAAAGGAGCTTCTTGGCATGAAAAGCATATTGCTTAAATATGGGATCGTATATCCAATCACTTCCCCTCCAATGAAGGGAGCAGATGTACGTATTGAGAATGGAAAAATCACAGATATTGGTTATAACCTTCCTGTTCATGACGGAACAGAAGTGATCGATGTATCAGGAAAATATGTTTTCCCTGGTTTCATTGATGTGCATACACATCTCGGTTTGTATGATGAAGGAACTGGATGGGCAGGTAACGATGCAAATGAAACAATTGAAACGATGACTCCTCATGTGCGTGCCATTGATAGCGTATATCCGCTCGATCCCGGCTTTCGAGATGCGATCGAACACGGCATTACGACGGTTCATATTATGCCTGGAAGCGCGAATGTCATCGGGGGAACGACGGCAGTCATTAAGACGTATGGGAAAAACGTCGAAAACATGATTATTAAACAGCCAGCTGGGTTAAAAATCGCACTCGGTGAAAATCCGAAGCGAATGCATAGTCAAGGGAATAAAGAGTCGCTCACGCGCATGGGCATTATGGGAATGCTTCGCGAAACGTTTTACAACGCAAAATATAGCGATTGGCCGCACGATTTTCGCACAATCCCGATCATTCAAGCATTAAATCGTGAAATTCCGATTCGTGTTCACGCCCATCGCGCCGATGATATTTTGTCCGCTATTCGCCTAGCGGATGAGTTTGGGCTTGATTTACGGATCGAACATTGTACAGAAGGACATTTAATCGCTGAGGAGCTACAAGGACGAAACTTGCAAGTTTCCGTCGGACCAACATTGACACGCCGATCCAAAGTAGAACTAAAAAATAAAAGTTGGAAAACGTACAAAATTTTATGTGACGCAGGTGTTCACGTCTCTATCACTACAGACCACCCGTACACGCCAATTCAATATTTACACATTTGTGCTGCAATTGCTGTTCGTGAAGGACTTGATGAACAAAAAGCGCTCGAAGGAATTACAATTTTACCAGCACGTAATTTAGGAGTAGACGACCGTGTCGGCAGTTTAGAGGTTGGAAAAGATGCCGATATTGTCGTTTGGAATTATCATCCGTTTCATTATATTGCAACCCCTATATTTACAATGATTAATGGGGAAATAATATACAAAAAAAATTAATAAAAAAACTATTTATTTTTTACACCGTTTCAAGTATGATATAAAAGGTTATATGCGAAATATACGTTCAAAACTATATATCGATGCGACAGTAAGGGAAGGCAAATGGTGCGCCACCAGCCATGCGCTGGTTCTAGTGGGTTCGATTCCCACCCCGAAATTTTTTGATTTGCATAAATTAAAAAATTTCGAGGGTGGCTCGTTCCCTATGGTCGACTGCCCTCGTGAATGGAGGGAGATTCGATGTTAAAAAAACGCGAACTACAAGATTGTCAAGCGTTATACGAGCTTATGGTGCACCCAGACGTCTTCCCTTTCGTGCGCCATAAAGCATATTCATACGAGGAGTTTTTGTTTATAACGAAGCAAACGATTGAAGCCGAAGAACGCGGTGAACTCATTTCGCGCACCATTTTAGATGAGTGGGGCAATCCGATTGGAACGATTAACTTATTTGACATTGAAGATGGCGCTGGTTTTTTAGGCACATGGCTTGGCAAGCCGTATCATGGAAAAGGGTACAATCAAATAGCTAAAGACGCCTTCTTTAATGAACTGTTTTACGAACGTTCCATCAACACGATCTTCATGCGCATTCGCAAAGTCAACGTCCGCTCCACAAAAGCCGCTGAAAAACTCCCTTATGTCACCCTTGCTAATGAAACGAGAAAGCAATTATGGGAAGCAATAAACCAAGGCGAAGATATATATAACTTATATGAAATTTCAAAGGACAACTATACGTTGTATGCGATGCGCCAACAAAGACTTGAAGATGAACAACAACGAAAAGAAGCGTAACCTGTTCTGCACGAACAGGTTTTTTTATTTGGATAATTTTTTATTTTTCTGTTCATAATGTTAACGTGACATTTTTATAAAAGTGAGGGATACATATGTCTGACAAAAAGAAACGTGAGAAAACAAAAAGTACGCTCTCTAGCGCACAAGAAGTGACATACGCCCGCGATTTTAAACGCGCAGACCAAGCCGGTGGATTTACCGACAAACATGCTCGTCATTAACAACATTCGCCATTCATTTTTTCCATTGTTCATCACATGCTACTAGTGAGATGAGCAATAAGGAGGGATGGAAGTGCCAAAACCAATCAAACTAGACGGACATGATGTCAAGTTTTCTGCAGAACTTGCCGATCATGAGGATTTAGAAGCACAAGCACGCGCTGAAGCAGCTAACATTCGCCAAAGCCAAAAAGAAAAAAATCATCGGTAAAAGAAAAGGTGTCCCAACATCATGACGGGACACCTTTGTTGATCCACATGTGCATTTTAATAGTGACATATTCTTGTTATAATACAAACAGAGAGGGGGAAACGATATGGGAAAAGAAAAAGGAAAAAACATTTTGCTTATCGTACTTATTACAACGTTAGTGATGTCTTTCTTACTATTTTTTCTCGGTTATTACCGTATAGGTTTTGCAATCGGTGCAATTTTCATGATTTTGTCGCTTTCCGTTGGACAATGGTATTCATTAAAAAGCAAAGAGGAACTATATCGCTCCACATATAAAGATCGTCACCGATAACATACTCTCGCTTCCCCTTATAATCAAGAGACTTCTTTATACTTTAAACGTTGCGACAGCATTGCGTAATTGCTCCGCCATTTCAGCTAACGATGTAGCGGCAGATGTCACTTCTTCACTTGAAGCAAGCTGCTCTTCAGAAGAAGCAGAAATTTCGGCCGTCCGTTCAACAAACCGTTTCGCAATAGACGATACTTCATCCATTGAAGCATGCACTTGATGAACGCCTGCTGACATTTGCTCTGAAATCGCTGATAGTTCTTGGATTTGTGCATTCACTTGTTCAATGGAACGCAAAATTTGCCCAAAGAACGTTCCTGTCTGCTCCACTAATTTTGTTCCTTGTTTCACTTCTTCCGTTCCTTTGCCGACAATTTGCACAACATAACCGGTGTTTTGTTGAATCATCTCAATTAATTGCGCAATTTGATTTGCCGATTCGCGAGATTGCTCTGCGAGTTTACGCACTTCATCCGCCACAACCGCAAATCCTTTTCCGTGTTCTCCGGCACGTGCCGCTTCAATCGCTGCGTTAAGTGCTAATAAATTCGTTTGTTCAGCAATGCCGACGATGACGTCAACAATTTTTCCAATTTGGGCCGACTTCTCATCTAACTCTTTAATAACTACATTTGTTTCGTTTGTTGATTCGTTAATCGTATTCATTTGCGTCACAACTTGTTGTAAATATTGCTGGCCAACAGTAGCTTGTTTTGTCGTTTCTGTTGCGGAGTTCGCCACGACGGTTGCTGTTTGAGCCATTCGCTCAATTCCTGCCGCCATTTCACCGATCGCTTGCGAACTCTCCTCCGCATGTTTTCCTTGCATTTCTGCTCCTTGGGCTACTTCTTGAATCGCTGTCGTCACTTCTTCTGTCGCTGCGCTTGCTTGTTCAGCGCTTGCCATCAACTCTTGGGCGGAAGCAGACACATGCTCAGTCGCTGTGCTTACTTGTTGAATAAGCTGTTTCAAATTGTGAACCATTTGGTTAAACGATTTTGCTAATTGACCAATTTCATCACGATTTGCTACATGAATATCATCAACTGACAAATCGCCGTGTGCAATTTTTTCGGCATGTTCAGAAATTTGTTGAACAGGTCTTGAAATTTTTTCACTCATATATAAAGCTAAGGCCATACTAACAAGAAAAGAGATACCGATTGTAATAAGCGTCGTATACTTCATGTCTTTCGCTTGTTCAGACAACGTTTCACTCATTTGCTGCAAATGCTTCACTTGCGTCGCACGCGCTTGTTCTCCTGCCTCTGTCACTTCAACCGTAATCGCATTTCCTCGCTCTTTCATAATCCGTGAAATTTCATCCATTTGACCTTGCTTTTTAAACTCTATCGCTTGTTTCGCAATGTCGCGATACTCTTGCTCTGCTTTTACTAGACGATCCACCTCTTGTTTTGCCTCATTTTCTAGTTGTAATGATGCAATCATCTCTTGGTTATCTGTAAACTCGCTCGCTGCTTGCTCAAATGCGGTTAAGCTTTCCGGCTTTCCATTAATTAAATACCCCCGCACAGCAATTTGTTCGCGTAACATCGCATTTTGCATATTTGTCACGAGCGTAATTCGTTCAAATCCTTTGTTCATCGCTTCTGAATATTGTTGATCAATTGTCTCTAGCCGATTATATGTAAGCATACTTACAACAATAAACAACAATAATACCGAAAGAAACGTCGCCACCAATTTTTTTCTTACTGTTACCTTCATGCTGTCTTCATCCTCCTGTGTTGATAAAAATAAAAGCCGCCTAAAAACAAATATATATAGGCAGCTATCGTTCGACAGTAAAACCTTCTTATCATTTCCTTATAAGAAGGGCAACTGGCTGGCATATCTATACAATAGACGTAGCCCCTATAGCTTTGCGCCCTACCCTTTCGAGTAGTTTGCCGATTATTCAATTTTTGACATTTTTATCTTAACACAACAACTAGGAAAAAGGAAGTAGTGATTTGTGATCAAAAGGAAATTATTTTACTTCGTCAAGATAAAAAACAAAAATTTACCTTTTTATCTAAAAAACTTTTACATTTTTTCGAACAGTTTGTTTATGATATTTTTAACAAATTTAATACATGTTACATTAAATATGCATAGACCAAAAAATCCCTTTTCACTCAGAAGGAGGATTATAATTATGAAAGCTGCAGTTGTGGAACAATTTAAAGAACCATTAAAAATTAAAGAAGTAGAAAAACCAACAATTTCATATGGAGAGGTGCTAGTGCGCATTAAAGCGTGTGGAGTATGTCATACAGACTTGCATGCCGCACATGGCGACTGGCCTGTAAAGCCAAAACTACCGCTCATTCCTGGACATGAAGGCGTTGGTGTCATCGAAGAAGTCGGACCAGGGGTGACGCACTTAAAAGTCGGAGATCGCGTCGGTATCCCTTGGCTTTATTCCGCCTGCGGCCATTGTGATTATTGCTTAAGCGGACAAGAAACATTATGTGAGCATCAACAAAACGCTGGATATTCGGTTGACGGTGGTTACGCTGAATATTGTCGTGCTGCAGCTGATTATGTCGTGAAAATTCCTGATAACTTATCATTTGAAGAAGCTGCTCCAATCTTTTGCGCTGGCGTAACAACATATAAAGCTTTAAAAGTAACAGGTGCAAAACCTGGTGAGTGGGTAGCAATTTACGGTATTGGCGGCCTCGGACACGTCGCTGTTCAATATGCAAAGGCGATGGGGCTAAACGTCGTTGCTGTCGATTTAGGCGATGAAAAACTTGAGTTAGCTAAACAGTTGGGAGCTGATCTTGTCGTCAATCCAAAACATGAAGACGCCGCGCAATGGATGAAAGAAAAAGTTGGTGGCGTGCATGCAGCTGTCGTCACTGCTGTTTCGAAAGCAGCATTCGAATCAGCCTATAAAGCAATTCGTCGCGGCGGCGCTTGCGTACTTGTCGGATTACCGCCAGAAGAAATGCCTGTACCAATTTTTGATACCGTTTTAAATGGAGTAAGAATTATCGGTTCAATCGTTGGTACGCGTAAAGACTTGCAAGAAGCGCTTCAATTTGCGGCAGAAGGAAAAGTAAAAACAATTGTCGAAGTTCAACCGCTTGAAAACATTAACGATGTATTCGATCGTATGTTAAAAGGACAAATTAACGGTCGCGTTGTGTTAAAAGTAGATTAAGGAAGGCGTCCTGAAGGCGCCTTCTTATTTAATTTCAACTAAAATGAGTAGAGCTATTTCTTCGTCGTATTAATCCGAAACGGAACGTAAAGTGGACAAAATCTCATAAATGCCGTAGCGATAAGAACAATTCCTAAAATGCCGACATATTTTATATTTCCCTCAAGAAAAAATAATCCTAATAGTGCAATACCTAATATGAAGCGAATCATACGATCGACGGAACCAACATTTGCTTTCATCTTTTTTCCTCCCCTCTTCTCATCTCTCTTTAATCATAGAGGAAAAAAAGGAAACGTTCTGTGATAAAGTCACATTGTTGCAAATTTGTCACACAATCTTTCTTTGTCTACAATTTTTACTTTTCCACGCGCCAGTTGAACGTATCCGTCACGCTCAAGTTGCTTTAATATTCGGCTGACGACTTCGCGTGCCGTTCCAAGTTCCACAGCAATATGTTCATGCGTCATCTCGATCATGTTTGTCTTGCTGTTGTCGCATCGTGTAAGCAAAAACTCGATTAAACGCTTATCCATTTTTTCAAATACGATGTGCTCAATCATTTGCATCATCGTCATAAAACGATTCATCATCATGTCATAAACGAACGTTTGTAGTTCAACATTTGTTGTCATCATCTTCGCAAACGTATGTTTCGGGACAATTAGTGCTTCCACATCTTCTTCCACAATCGCCGTCGCAGGAAAAGGTGAATGTGACAACAAACTGGAAATAGTCAATACACATGACTCTCCACGACAAACGCGATATAAATTTACTTCCTTCCCATTCTCCCCTATTTTTGCAACCCGAATGACACCAGAGACGATAAAAGCGACATGCTCACACATATCCCCTTCTCGAAAAACAACCGTTCCTTTCGAAAGCTTTATCTTTATGTATACGTTGTCGTGCAAAAACGGAAACAATCTTTCTCCCCCTTTCTTTCCTTATATTACAACGTAACAACATCCCTTTCCAATAAGAAAAGGGACGTTTTCTATGTTGTATATTAGTCATCGTCAAACAATTGAACGAACGTTTTTCAATCCGCTCGCATATGCCAAACATCTCGCAGGATTTTAAAAAGCTCAAGTGACCCTTGAGCTTTTCTACGTCCCACAAAATGTTTTATACGGGCGGTCAGACGGTGCTGGAGGCTTGGCATATTCTTCTTGTTCTTTCGTGTACGCATACGGATGTTTCAACACGTCAAGTAGTCGCTCCATGACCGTATCATCCCCATGCTCAGCCGCTGCCGCAAGCGCTTCTTCCACGCGATAGTTGCGCGGAATAATCGCCGGATTGTGTTGTCGCATCCGTTCGTACACTTCATCTTTCGTCATATCTTGACGGGCCATTCTTTGTTGCCAACGTGTATGCCAGTCGCGAAACTCTTGTTCGCAAAACTCCCATTCATTTATCGTCAACGCGCGAAACGTATTCGTATAATCGGCGCGATATGTGTACATAAGATGCAGCAACTCCCCGATAAGCTTTTTATCTTCCTCTTCTTCCGTCCAAAGCCCAAGTTTTGCGCGCATCCCTTGCAGCCAATACGTTTCATATAGCGTTGGAAATTGTGCGATTACTTTTTGCGCAAGCTCGATTGCTTTTTCTTCTTCGTCATGTAAAAGCGGCAAAAGGCTTTCTGCAAAGCGGGCGATGTTCCACCCAGCAATGTACGGCTGATTTCCATACGCATACCGCCCTTGCGTGTCAATGGAACTAAATACTGTCGTCGGATCGTACACGTCCATAAACGCACACGGTCCATAATCAATCGTTTCTCCGCTAACCGTCATATTATCCGTGTTCATCACTCCATGAATAAATCCGACTAATTGCCATTTCGCAACAAGCGCCGCCTGCTTTTTCATCACTTCTTCAAGGAAAAAAAGATAGCGGTTTGGCGCATGTTCACCGTTCGGATAATGTCGCTTTATCGCATAATCCGCTAACGCCTGTAACTCCTCTTTTGATAAAAAACGCGCCGCATATTGAAACGTTCCAACACGTAAATGGCTCGCTGCCACACGCGTCAAAATCGCCCCTGGAAGTTCCTTGTCACGGATGACGACTTCCCCTGTCGTCACGACCGCTAAACTTCTTGTCGTCGGAATACGAAGGGCATGCATCGCCTCGCTAATGATATACTCACGAAGCATCGGTCCAAGCGCCGCACGTCCATCTCCCCCGCGCGAATACGGCGTCCGCCCCGACCCTTTCAGTTGAATATCAACCCGCTCTCCGTTTGGCGTCACATGCTCGCCAAGTAAAATGGCGCGCCCATCGCCAAGCATATTAAAATGGCCAAACTGATGCCCGGCATACGCCTGCGCTAACGGCTCGGCCCCTTCCGGAATACTGTTTCCTGCAAACACCGCTACTCCTTCTTCGCCCGCTAACGCCTCCGCACATAACCCAAGCTCATCCGCAAGAGAACGATTAAGCACAACAAGCGCTGGATCACTGACAGGCGTCGGACGTATTTTCGTAAAAAATCGCTCGGGTAAACGAGCATAGCTATTGTCAAAATTCCAGTTGGCGTTCAATATATTTCCTCCTTTCAACTTTATCATATACTTTTCTCGACGACACAAACATCATTCCTGCTTTAGAAAACAGAATACTCCCCTCCCATTTTCAACATAATAATGGAATATCTACATATATCATGGTAAAATTTTATAAAACATTCGTTAGGTGGTTTTATTTATGGATAAAAGTTTTTTCGAGGAACTACAACTTCTTGCTAAACAATATCCTGATGCAAGCGTTATACAGCGTCTATCACCGAAAGATTATATTGAAGTTCTCGTTCTTCATTCCGCCAAACAACTCACTCATAAGTTAAAAACTTTGGCTGAAGAAAACCGTTTTGATGAAATCATTCAATTAACTCAACACATTTCTACATTAGTATCAAATAACAATGATTCTTTTTCTTTGCCGCTCTCTATGATTACATACACATATGGACAACGAGAAATACCAATTATAGAGGACTTTTTCTTATCTAGATTACACTTACTATATAATGACAAACATACAATGAAAAACTTTTTCAAAACATTAAAATATGAAATGCTGACAGCTGATTCCGTTGATTTGATGGTTAGCTTCATTCGGATGTCAGGACTACAATTATTGATTCGTCCATTACTTATGCTTGAAAAAGAACGTATTCCTGTACGCATCATCACATCGACCTATCTAGGCATTACAGAACCAAAAGCGCTTGAAAAACTAATGCAATTTTCTAACGTACAAGTAAAAATAATCGATACGCAACAACAGTCTTTTCATACGAAAGCGTACATGTTCCATCGACGTTCAGGATTAAATACAGTAATCATAGGCTCATCAAACATTTCACACTCGGCCCTTATTAACGGACATGAGCTAAATGTAAAGCTGCCGGATACAAGCTTTTTACCCATTTATGAGCATACAAAGCAAATGTTTGAGAAAATATGGGATCATACAGACACGATTTCTCTTGATCACGCCTTCATTCAAAAATATAAACAACAAACAATAAGAGAAGAAAACAAACCTTTAGCTGCTGAGCCGAAAGAAGAATATATCGTTACATCAAGTGTGAAACCGAATGATATGCAGAAAAAAGCATTAAAAAACCTCGAACACACAAGAAAAAGTGGTAATACAAAAGGAGTCATTATCGCTGCTACTGGAACTGGAAAAACGTATTTAGCAGCTTTTGACGTAAAAGCATATAATCCAAAAAAGCTTTTATTTATCGCTCATCGTGAAGAATTGCTAGACAAGGCAATTGAAACGTTCAAGCATGTACTAGGTAACGATCATCTATTCGGGAAAATTACAGGGACAGTGAAACAATTCCATAAACCGTATTTATTTAGCACCGTTCAATCGCTATCTAAAGATGAAACGTTGCAACATTTTGAGCAACATGAATTTGACTATATAATTATCGATGAATTTCATCATGCCGAAGCACCTACATATCAAAAAGTTATTCGTTATTTCCAACCAAAATTTTTACTCGGCTTAACAGCAACACCAGAAAGAATGGATGGAAGAGACGTTTTAGCGATTTGTGACCATAATGTCGTATATGAAATACGCTTACGAGAAGCGTTAGAAGCGCAGTTGCTCGCACCATTTCACTACTTTGGCATTTCAGATCGTACAGTAGACTATAGTCAAATTCCATTAAAAAATGGCATGTTTGATGAAGCATCGCTTGTGAAAGCTTTAAAAACAAATGAACGAACAGATTTTATTATCGAAATGATTCGTACATATGGTTACGATGGTGATCGTATCATTGGGCTTGCGTTTTGCGTAAATATTGAACATGCAAAATATATGAGCGAACAATTTAATAAACGCGGATATTGCACAACATACTTAACTGGTGAACATAGCGTTGAATATCGCGAACAGGTCATTAAAAAACTAGAAAATCCTAACGATCCGCTTGAACTAATCTTTACCGTAAATATTTTTAACGAAGGAATTGATATCCCAAGTCTAAATCTTTTATTATTTTTAAGACCTACCGAGTCATCAACCGTATTTATTCAACAATTAGGAAGGGGATTAAGAAAAGTAACCGGAAAAGAATTTGTAACGATTTTAGACTTTGTAGGAAATTATCAAAAATCGTTTATGATTCCGCTCGCTCTAGCTGGACAACTGAACGACAAAGCGTTTGATAAAGATTCTCTTCGTGTTGCAATTACACATGAATTTGCCGATCTACCAGGCGGCGCATATGTCGATTTAGATCCTGTGACACAAAGAGAAATTTTAGATCGCATTGACTCCATTAAAATGAACTCGACAGATATGTTAAAAATGCTATATCAACAATTTAAAAATGAGCTTGGGCGCTCACCAGAAATATTAGATTTTTTATATTACGAGCAATCGCCAAGCTTAACGTTTTTCATATATAAGTATCGTTCATGGGTCAAAACAAAAGAAAAAATGAATGATATAAACGAGCTTGACCAAATGATTTTACACCACCCATTGATGTGTGAGTGCGTTGAACGGCTAGAAAATCAACTTCCGATCAAATGGCCCTACGATTTTGCTGTGTTGCAATTAGCTTTTTTACAAAAAGTTGTGTCTTGTGAAGATGTCGTAAAGCAACTTTCCAAAAAATTTGCTGTAGATGTGCCATTAGAAAAACACGAAAAAATGATTATGCAATCGATGGACCGCCTATCATTGCCGTATAAAAAACAAAAATGGGCGTTTGGACAACGAAATGGGCGCCAATTTATATTGAATGACAACATTCTTGCGTTAACAGAAAACCAACAGTTTTTCAATTACATGAAAGACCGTATAGATTACGGACTTATTGAATTTAGGAGAACGTATCGTCCTGAAAGATTTTTATCTAAAGGGGAAAAGCTTACTCTTTATCAAAACTATACGAGAAACGATTTAATTTTCTTATTTGAAGCAGGGGTAAAAGAAGGATCGTGGCGAGAAGGAGTAAGTAAAGTTAGAAATCATTATTTACTGTTCGTCAATTTAAATAAATCGGAAAGAGTGAAAGAACATTTACATTATAAAGATTATTTTCTCGACCAAAAACATTTTCATTGGCAAAGCCAAAATCAAACGTCTCATCGCTCTTCTGTCGGACAAAATTTTATTCGTCATAAAGAACTTGGAATTCATATTCACCTATTTGTGCGAAAGTTTGAAGACATGCACGGAATGACATTGCCATTCACTTATCTCGGCGAAGTCGATTATGTATCAAGCTACGGAGATAAGCCGATGAGCATCACATGGCGCCTACATCATCCCGTGCCGGAAGATTTATATATTGACTTTATTCGCTAATAAAACGTCTACAGTCGGAATATCTGCGGGTGCCCATTCAAGAGATTTTAAATCTTGGAGTGGCACCCATCTTAATTCAGCATGTTCTTTCGCTTTCGGTTCTCCCTCAATAATTGTTGCTTTATATGTCAGTAAATTGACAATAACTTGAGGATATTCGTAATGCACTTCTTCAATTTTTTCATGCACTTGAATCGTACATCCTAATTCCTCATGAATTTCTCTGACTAATGTTTCTTCTTCCTTCTCCCCTTTTTCAACTTTTCCACCCGGAAATTCCCAAAGGTTAGGGAGTGACATCGTATTCGACCGAAGTGCACACAACACGCGATTTTGATTGTCGAATATAACTGCCCCTACGACACGAACTGTTTTTTTCATGAACGTTTCCCCTCTATCTTCATTATTTTGCGAATACTTTCATTCTACAAAAAAGCCGTCCTTTTTTCTACGCCCGTACGAATGCATAAAAAGACGCCCTATGAGCGCCTTTCTACTTCCTCACCAACTTCGCTACACTTTCGACATGCGCAGTGTGTGGGAAAAGGTCAAACGGTTGAATGTATTCGACACGGTATTGTTTCGCAAGGGTGCCGATGTCGCGAGCGAGGCTGGATGGGTTACAGGAAACGTACACGACTGTTTTTGGTTTCACTTGTAAAATTGTTTTTAACAAGGCGTTGTCGCAACCCGTTCGCGGTGGGTCGACGACGATGACGTCCGGTTTCCATCCTTCTTTCACCCATTTTGGCAACAGCACTTCCGCTCTTCCGACCGCATATGTGACGTTTGTGAAGCCGTGACGTTCGGCATTTTGGCGCGCATCGTCAATCGCTTCTGGAATGGTGTCCATGCCGCGTACTTCTTTCGCCTCACGCGCAAGCCAAAGCCCGATCGTTCCGACGCCGCAATACGCATCGACGACGCGTTCGTTTTTCGTAAGCGAGGCTGCTTTTTTCACTTCATCGTATAGCTTTACCGTTTGAATCGGATTAAGCTGGAAAAAAGCGCGGGCAGATAGTTCAAACGATAAGTCACCAAGCACTTCTTGAATGTACGGTTCTCCTGCGAGAACGATCGTTTCGTCGCCAAAAATAAGCGATGTTTTTTGTCCGTTTATGTTTTGCGCGATTGATTTCACTTCTGGCAACCGGCGCTTCACTTCCGCTACAAACAACTCTTTACGCGGCAGTTCTTTCGTCGCTGTCACAATGACAAGTTGCACATCGCCTGTATAAAAACCAACACGGGCAACGATTGTACGCACAACACCCGTTTTCTTTCGCTCGTGATAAATCGGTATGCGCAAATCTTGCAAAATCGTTTTGACGACGGTTGTGACGCGGTTTGTGGCATCATGTTGGATGAAGCAACGGTCAATATCAATCAGTTCGTGCGAGTTCATGCTGTAAAGTCCAGCGATGACACGCCCTTTTTTCACTCCTGTTTGAAATTGGCTTTTGTTGCGATAATGCCACGGGTCATCCATCCCAATCGTCGGGCGAATATCTAGCGCTTCAATATTTAGTCGGCTATGGCGTTCAAGCGCTTGAATGACAATATCGCGCTTTGCTTCAAGCTGCGCGTTGTAGTCTAAATGCTGCAGTTGACAGCCGCCGCATCGGTCATATACAGGACAAAGCGGTTTAACGCGATGTGGGGAACGTTTGCGAATGCGCACGATTTTTCCTTCCGCATACGTCGGATATATATTCGTTGCTTGAACGACGACTTCTTCTCCCGGAAGCGCTCCCGGAACGAACACGACTTGTTTTTTAAAATAACCGACTCCTTCCCCGTTAATGCCAAGCCGTTTAATTGTTAGTGGAAATTGTTGTCCTTGCTGTAGCATGATTCTCTCTCCTATTCAATACTTCTCCATAAATAAAATGTTGCGTAGCTTGCATACGGTTCCCACATTTGTCGAAACGCTTCCATTTCTTTTGCTGTTGGGCGATGATCGAGCTGAAACCATCGTTCAATCGCCCGCTGCAAGCCAACATCTCCTTTCGGAAACACATTTGGACGACCTAAACCAAACAGTAAAAAGTTTTGCACTGTCCACGGACCGATGCCGCGTATAGAAAGAAGCTGTTTCGCCACCTCTTCATCGGAAAGCGAATGCATCTCTTCTAAACGCAACTTCCCTTCTACAATAAGACGCGAAATATCAACAATATATTGTGCTTTTCGCTCGCTTAAAGATAAAGCGCGCAACTCATCATATGAAGCATTGGCGATTCGTTCTGGCCGAGGATATATGTATAGATCCCCGAGGCGTTCGCCGAATGTATGCACAAAACGTTCGGTGAGCCGATAAGCGACTTTCATATGAATTTGTTGGTGGATGATGCATTTGATTAAGCAAAAATATAAATCAAATTCTAATACAATCGGTGTTCCTTCGTGAGCGATAAACAAGTCGCGTAAATTGGTTTGCATAAAATGGTCGTGGATAGGGGCAAGTGACCTGTCCCAATGAAAAATGCGCGAAATGCGCGCGATTGCCTCCTCTTTATGCTGTTCGTTATCACATGACACAACAAACGATGGGTTCTCTTTTGTTCCGGTGCTTTTCACGTACACGACAACGGGTGTGTCTTTTACATACAACGGAACAGCGATTTCGTTATGTTGCATGCGTACAAGCGGATCGCGTGCTAACCGTTCACATACACGTGTAAAATCGTACGGGGTCATCAACATTCACCTCTTTCCCCCATTGTATCAAAACAAATCCCTTTGCACATCGTCAAAGGGAAAAAAGCCAAGAAGGGACATTCATTTTTTCAAGCATGAAATCGTCTAAGCTTTTAAAAACATATCCTTCTTTTCGCAAATCGTCAATGATTTTACCGAGCGCATCGGCATTGTCTTTAGACACTGTATGCAACAATATAATGGCACCGGGATGAATTTGTTTCATCACGTTGTTATAAGCGTATTGCCATCCTTTTTGATCGTGAATGTGCCAATCGACGAACGCTAATGACCAAAAGACGTGGTAATAGCCGAGTTCGCGTGCAACCGCAAGCGTACGTTCATCAAAAATACCGCGCGGAGGGCGGATGTAACGCATATGTTTTTGCCCCGTCAACAACTCTGTTTTTTTCCTAACCATTTCGAGCTCTTCACGCAATTTTTCATCGCTAACGGTCGTTAAATCAGGATGATGCCATGAATGGTTGCCGACAATATGCCCTTCGTTCACCATCCGTTTCACTAGATCCGGAGCAGATTGTAAATAATGGCCGGTCACAAAAAACGTAGCGGGAACTCTTTTTTGTTTGAGCACGTCTAAAATTTGTCCGGTATAGCCATTTTCGTACCCGTTATCGAACGTTAAATAAATATATTTTTTTGCTGGATTACCTAAATAAAACGCATCGTATTTGGCGAGTAGTTCATCTAACTGTTTTCCTGCAGAAGGAGGGAGATGATTTTCGCTTCGCTTAAATCCCCATGACATCGCCTCTCCTTGACTGAGCGGCAAACATAAAAAGAAGAGAAAGAAGATGATTGTTTTTTTCACTGCTTGCACCTCCATATTCATTTCAATGATAGGTTGTGCAAAAAGAAGCATAAAAAATCCGCCTAGCTTAGGCTAGACGGATTTCCATTAAAATACACGTTCTTTAAATTGAGCTAATTTTTCGAGTGACGATTTTTCGATATCTTCATGCAAGCTATTTCCATGTGAATCCATCGTGACGACAGCTGTAAAATCTTTCACACGCAAATGCCACATCGCTTCTGGAATTCCAAATTCTAAAAAGTCGACGCCTTCTACTGATTGAATACATTCCGCATAATATTGCGCTGCACCACCAATGGCATTTAAATACACGCCCCCATGTTCTTTTAACGCGGCGAGCGTTTTCGCCCCCATTCCACCTTTTCCGATGACGGCACGAATGCCAAATTTTTTCATAATTTCTCCTTGATACGGCTCTTCACGAATGCTTGTCGTCGGACCAGCTGCTTTGACGTGCCATTTGCCGTTTTCATCTTTTAACATAACCGGTCCACAATGATAAATGATTTGGCCGTTTAAATCGACAGGAGCATCATGATCCATTAAATGTTTATGAATCGCATCGCGGCCTGTATAAATCATGCCGTTAATGCGAACGACATCGCCTACTTTTAGCGAGCGAATTTGCTCTTCTGTAATTGGCGCTTCAAGCACAACTTCACGCGCTTCGCCTGTCATTTCGGTTTCTTCTTGTTTTAAATCGACATCTTCTCCTTCTTGATACAACCATTCTTGAATGTCGCCTGTGTGTGGGTCAATGATGACGCCTAAACGGCGAAACGCCCAGCAATTGTATGCGACAGAAACGAAAAAGCTGGCTGGAATGCGGTGCATGACGCCAATTTTACAGCCAAGAAGCGTCGTCTCTCCGCCAAATCCCATCGTGCCGATGCCGAGTTTATTGGCAGCTTCCATAATGTATTCTTCTAGTTTGCGCAAATCTTCGTTCGGATTGACATCGTCAACAGGACGAAATAGTTGTTCTTTTGCTAAGTCGTACCCCGCAGAACGATCGCCGCCGATCCCAACGCCAATAAATCCAGCGCTACAGCCTTGTCCTTGCGCTTGGTATACCGCATGTAAAATACATTTACGAATGCCATCTAAATCGCGGCCTGCGCGACCAAGTCCTTCTAACTCGCACGGCAAGCTATATTGAATGTTTTTATTTTCACAGCCGCCACCTTTTAAAATTAAACGAACGTCAATGTAATCTTTTTCCCATTGTTCAAATTTCATGACAGGCAGCCCGATCCCTAAATTGTCGCCGCTATTTTCACCTGTTAATGAATCGACCGAGTTTGGACGCAGTTTCCCGTCTTTCGTTGCTTGAGCGATCGCTCGGCGAATGGCCTCTTTCATTTCAATTTGATTGACCCCAACCGGCACTTTAATTTTAAATGTCGGCAAACCTGTATCTTGGCAAATCGGTGATACGTTTTCATCGGCCATTTGAATGTTTTGCACGATCGTAGCAAGCGACATCGCTGCTCTCGTTCCTGCGTTTTCACGCAGTTTTGCTTTTGCAATGGCACGTCGTACATCTTTTGGCAACTTCGTTGACGTTTCAACAATTAGCTTGTACATACTTTCTTGAAACTTTTCCATCACCATGTCCCTTCCCTTTTGTTCAATATGTAACAATTTTTCGAATTCTCTACTTGTATTATACCTCTTTTGTGAACATGAAAAAAAGTCGCTTAGCGACTTTTTTCCCAATCTTTTTTAAACCGCTCGTATTTCATTTCTAAATCATCAATCATTTGAATAAGGCGGTCAATATCTTCTAATTCAGCCGTTTCAGGATCGAGCGCTTCGAGCACTTCAAGAAACATATTTAAGCGCGTTTTTAAATATGTTAGTTGTAGATTTTGATCTGATACTGCGTTGCCCAACATCGTCACCTCGCTTTTTCTTTATCGTACACGATCGAAACATCATTGACAATCATTCCATTTCGTTTGCATAATTATCGTTAGTCCTATTTTAAAATAAAAGGAGCTTGGTTATGGAAACATTGTTGCGTCAAGCGATTACTCCGACATTTGATCCTTGGGAAGCATATATGGATGTTGAACAGTACGGAAGCATGCAGTTGACGAATATCGAATTTACAACAACAACTCTTTGCAATATGCGTTGCGAACATTGTGCCGTCGGTTATACGTTACGAACGAAAGATCCTGAGGCGCTACCACTCGATCTTCTTCTTCGCCGTCTTGATGAAATTCCACATTTGCGTTCGTTAAGCATTACAGGCGGTGAGCCGATGCTTTCGATGAAATCCGTCGAACAATACGTCGTGCCGCTGCTAAAATATGCCCACGAACGCGGAGTGCGCACACAAATAAACTCTAACTTAACTCTTGATTTAGAACGGTACGAAAAAATCATTCCTTACTTAGACGTTTTACATATTTCGCATAACTGGGGCACGATTGATGATTTCATTGAAGGCGGATTTGCGATGATGGATAAAAAGCCAACCGTCGCGCAACGCGAGCGCTACTTTATACGCATGATTGAAAATGCACGTGCCATTTCAAACATGGGGGTCATCGTTTCAGCTGAAACGATGTTAAATAAACGAACGCGTCCACATATAGAAACGATTCATCGCCAAATTGTGAACGAAATGGGTTGTAAACGTCATGAAGTACATCCGATGTATCCAAGCGACTTTGCTAGCAGTTTAGAAACATTAACGTTAGATGAACTACGTGAGACGATTCATCATTTACTTGATATACGAGACGAGAACGTATGGATGTTGTTTGGTACGTTGCCTTTTTATCCATGCAGCGACAACGAAGAAGATTTAGCGCTATTAAAACGTTTATACGAAAGTAAAAATGTAACGGTACGAAACGACCCTGATGGACGTTCACGTTTAAATGTAAACATTTTTACAGGCGACATTATTGTCACTGATTTTGGTGATGAACCGACACTTGGCAACATTCAAACCGACTCGCTTCTTTCTGCTTATGACAAATGGATGGCATCTGACTTAGCCAAATCGTTGAACTGCCATTGCCCTGCGGTAAAATGTTTAGGGCCAAATGTGCTTGTAAAAAACCGTTATTATCCGAATGTCGATTTTTCAACAAGAAAAGCAAAAATCGAACGGTAAGATGAAAAAGCTTGTCGGGGCGCTCGACAAGCTTTTTTCATCATCTCGGAACGTCGCTTGCGACAAATGCGAATGATAGGCGGTCTTGTACAGGAATCCAAGCGCCAATTCCTTGCGACGTCACGTTTTTGACGACAATGCTCTTTTTCTTTCCTTTTAAGACGATATATACTTCACCGTACGTCACTTTTCCTTTTTCGTTCACCGCAGGGGCGTAGGCGTATAAATATCCTAACTTTTTCGGCGGGACGTTATATGCTTGTTCTTTTTTCGTCCCGATGCCAATCCACGTACTAAACGAGAGCGGCAAGTTTGTCTTTTTCATTGCTGTTAGTAACATCATTTTTTTTACGTCTTCTTCATTTGGGATGCTCGCGGTTAGCCCCCCGCGTACTTGTTTTTGCATCTCTTGTCGATATGTCAGTCGCGCTGCTGTTTTCCCACCGCGATTATCAATGAAGTTTGTATTCACTTTTTGATACTCCCAATTCGTCGATGTTTCCGTCGATTCATAATTCAACGGCCATTGTCCTAAATAAATCGTTGCTTCATAACCGATCGCAAACGGCGTGCTTGAAATCGACGATTCGTTTAAAAGACGAATTAATTCCGGATTTTCAATTTTCACATTCGCCGACTGAAGCAGTTGTTTCGCTAACTCACTCGGTTGCAAATACGGCAAATTTTGCGTCGGATTCGGATACGTATTTTCTTTTGAAATGTCGATAACCGATGGCGGGAGCTTGACAGTTGCTTCGCTAACCGTTGGAATACAGAAGAAAATGAATATGATGCTTAAAGCAAACCATCTTTTCATGCGGAAACTCCTTTCTTTTTACATCGTTCATCGTTATTTTTTTCAAAAGTCGACAATTTATCCTCTCCATAAAAAAAATCCGCCAGCGATAACTGACGGATTACAGTAAATAAAATCCAATTCCCATAATCATATACGCCCCGAGCAGTGTCGCCCCCTCGAACCAGTTCGTATCTCCATCGTTGGAAAGAACGATCGTTAATAAGACAGCTGTCACCATCGCCACAAGCTCTGGAAGCGTAAAAACGAGCGCCATGTGCGTCGGAAATAAGAGGGAAACGAGCACTAATACAGGTGCAACAAACATCGCAATTTGCAGCGTCGAGCCGATCGCAATTTCAACAGCAACATTCATTTTATTTTTATATGCCATAATGATGGCGGAAGCATGTTCTGCAGCGTTTCCGACAATGGCAACAATAATGACCCCGATGAATAGTTCACTCCATCCAAATGAATGAGCGACGACTTCAAACGTATGAACTAAACTTTCGGATACGTAAGCAACTGCGACGGTGGCAAGGGCTAAAATGAGCATCGCTTTTCCTTTTGACCATTCTGGCTCCTCATGTTCTTCCACATCTTCTTTATGTTGATATACACCGCGATGAGTAACAAGTTTAAAATATAACGCAGCTAAATAAAGGGCGATCATAATCATCGAAATACCGATACTTAATGATAACGTTTTTTGTTCATTCATCGTCATCGAAAATACTTCTGGAATGACAAAAGCAACTAAAATAGCAAATGTTAGTAAACCTGAATTATGACGCGCATCATATACGTTAAATGATTGCCGTTTATATTTCAAACCACCAACAAAAAACGATAAACCTGCTACAAGCAATAAGTTGCCAAGCACGGAACCCGTTAACGACGCCAACACAACACTTACTAAGCCAGCTTTCAACGCAAAAATGGATATAATCAATTCGACGGCATTGCCAAATGTCGCATTCAAAAGTCCACCGATGCGAGGACCTGCCACGATTGCCAAACTTTCTGTCGCTCGTCCCATATAGCTAGCGAGCGCAATAATTGTGACACAATAAACGACAAACATCGGGGTTGCAGGCCAATGAAGTAAGCTTCCTGCAACAGAAAGTGGAACACCGATGACCGTTAACAAAAAAAAGATGCGTTCCATCAAATCGTCTCCTTTTCATTTATGGGATATCAACCATATTTTACACAAATCTACTCCCATTTTCATCCGTCTTTTTCGTTGCTTCTTCTCGTGAAACGCTTTAATATCGAACATAGTGAATATATTACAGGAGGGAATTATGCGACAACGTCATTTTTTTATTTTAGTTAGCATCGTCATGATTTCAGGTCTCTCTCAAGGACTATTGTTGCCGCTTATTTCTATCATTTTTGAACAAAATGGTGTTCATTCATCGCTTAGCGGCATACATGCGACAGCGATGTACATCGGCGTTCTTGTCGTATCACCTTTTTTAGAACGTCCGCTTCGTCGCTACGGCTTTAAACGTTTAATTATGACCGGTGGAGCGATCGTAATCGTTTCTTTGACGATTTTTCCGATCTCATCTTCGTTATTGTTTTGGTTTATGCTTCGGCTATTCATCGGAATTGGGGATCACATCCTTCATTTCGGTTCGCAAACATGGATTACATACGCTTCTCCTACTCATCGGCGCGGTCGCAACATTTCGCTATATGGTTTATCGTTTGGCGTCGGCTTTATGATCGGACCGCTTCTCGTTCCGCTCGTTCACATACATGAAGCGTTGCCGTTTATCGTTTCATCTTTGCTCAGCTTATGTGGCTGGATATTATTATTTTTCTTGCCACATACATATCCAGAAACGGAAGAAGCAGAAAAAGTTGGAGCGACACGCTTTTTTCACGCTTGGAAGCAAGCATGGCCAGCTTTGTTGTTGCCATTCGGCTACGGCTTTTTAGAAGCTTCACTTCATAGCATGTTTCCTATTTATGCGCTAAGAAACGAGTTAAGCGTTGAGACAGTTGCGATGATGCTTCCTGCGTTTGCCCTTGGCGGCATCGCTTTTCAACTTCCGCTCGGAACATTAAGCGATCGCTTTTCACGAAAAACGATGATTATTATTTCATTAGCCGTAGGTGCCTTTTGTTTTGCTATAGCGACATGGTTTTCTTCTCCTGTGCAACTAACAACAACATTTTTCGTTGCTGGTATGTTTGTCGGTTCACTTTTTTCACTCGGTATGGCGTATATGGCGGACTTGTTGCCAACGTCGCTTCTTCCTGTCGGCAACATTTTATGCGGTATGCTATATAGTATTGGGAGCATATGCGGTCCTGCAATCGGCGGCATTGTATTACAACAGCAAGAGGGATTATTTTTCTTCTCCATGAGCTCTCTTTTGCTTCTTTTACTATTTGCCCAGCGCCCGTTCACAAAATTTTCAAAATATTTTTCTAAAAAACAAGAAAAAAACGTTGACGCTTTTTAACCCTCTGTTATATAATACAATTAAACAAAATAAACTGTTTTAAAACAGAGGGGAGAGCGATCATGATGAGTAGAGAAGAAAGAAAAAATATGATTGAGTTTATTACAAAATTGCGTGGATTTAATCAAGAGCAACTTGTTTACATGACGGATGCAGAAATCGAACATATTTACAACCAAACATATTATCATCACGAAGAAATTGCAGAATAAGAGGGATGTGCAACACATCCCTCTTCTCTTTAATGGTATCCGTTTTGTCCGTTTGCGCTACTGCTCGTTTTATGTTTCGGACGGCTTTTTCCTTTTTGTTTTGTCCCGCCATCTTTTTTCGTTTTTTTCGTCACGTATAGTCCCCCTTCATAACGACGTTCACTTGTAATATGGTTTCGGCGAGGCTTTTTTATAAGAGGGAATAACTACCGTATGCGCATGTTTCCTTCTCGTTTACAACAAAAGATAGCGTTTAACTCTCCACCTAATACAATCATCATACCGGACAAATAAAACCAAACCATTAACGCAATAATGCCACCTAGACTACCGTACATCGCCGAATAGTTACCGAACTGATTCACATAATACGAAAAAGCAAGAGAGACAACCATCCAACCGACTGTGGCAAATAGCGAACCGCTCCATACGTCACGAAAACGAACATATTTGCTCGGCGCAAAAACGTATAGCACAGAAAAAACAAAAAATAAAATGATAAAACTAACAAACCAACGAATCGTTTCCCATATGCGTAAAAATACATCGGAAAGCCCAAAAGCTGAAAAAAGGAATGTACCGATCATTTTTCCGAATACAGGAAAAACAAGCGCCACAATAATGACGAAAATCATGGCAAATGTAAACAAAATGGAAACCCCACGTGCAACAAAAAAAGAGCGCGTTTCTTTTACATCATATGCACGATTTAAGGCGCGAATAATGGCTGACATCCCGTTCGATGCAGCCCATACGGTTGCAAGTACGCTGAACGATAACCATTTTCCGCTTTGTAATTCCATGAGCTGCTTAATGTTTGTTTCAATTAAATGTGCTGTTTCGCTCGGAGCATATTGACTTAAAAAGGCGATTACATCTTCATGCGGAATGGGCAAATACGATAAAAACGTCAGCAAAAACAGCAAAAACGGGAATAGCGAAAGCAAAAAGAAATATGCCAACTCAGCCGATAAATCGAACACTTCATCTTCATCGAACCGTTTCATGAGCTCTCGGACGACGGAAAAACTAATAATCATCTTTCACCACCTTGCTCCTTATGTCGAGCGTTTGCGAATCAGTTCCCCAATCCACTCCATCACTTGCGGCGTTGTTTCTTTTACTTCACTTAGTTTATTCACAATAAACTGCAAATCATTCACCATTTCATCGACATGTTGTCTCGTTTGCTGTACGGTCTCTTTTATTCTTTCCACATCATCCATCCATTCACGACACGCTTCTTTTACCACTTGACGCGCTTTTTTATTCGTCAATAACAGAGCTATCCCAGCGAATGCCAACCATTTCCCCTTTCCCATCGCCTTTTCCTCCTTACAATGAATGATCTCTTTTCACGCGCTCTAATATATGTTTACACCCTTCTTCGACTAATTCGTACACTTCTTCAAAATTTCCTGTAAAGTACGGGTCTGGAACATCGTCTACGCGACGGTTTGGCACAAAGTCCATAAAGCGAGCAATCACCGCACGACAATCATCGCCGACAAGACGGCGAAGATGAGCGATATTATCGCTATCCATGCCAATAATATAATCAAATGTATGAAAGTCTTCTTTTGTAACTTGTCGTGCTTTCAATCCTGTAAAATCAATTTGTTTTTCTGTTAAAATGCGCTGTGTGCCATGATGAGGTGGTTTACCGATATGCCAGTTTCCCGTTCCTGCTGAATCAACAGAAATGACGTGATCAAGTCCTTCTTGCTTCACAAGATGTCGAAATACCGCCTCCGCCATCGGAGAACGACAAATGTTTCCTAAACAAACAAATAACACACGAATCATTTTATTTCACCTCTCAAAGTAGAATGAATAGTTAAACAATGATACAATGAACACAATCATGTATGAAAGGATGACAATTGTGCGTTTATCAGTTGAACAAATGATTGAGCAAATCAAAGAAAAATTAAAAGTATTAAATTTTGATGCGATTAAACCAGATCATTTCGATGAGCAACTATATGATGAATTAAAAGATATATACGATATGGTGATGAAAAAGCCATCGTTTAGCCCGAGCGAAATGCAAGCGATCGCTGAAGAGCTCGGAAATTTACGCAAAAAATTATAAAATCGCCTGTCCAACGATTAGAAGCGACGGATGATCCGCGAGCGCAATTTCTTCATGTGTATCCGTGTACCGTACGTACGGACGTTGCATATGTTCAACAATTTTTGTAACGATTGCGTTTCTTCCGTCGCTCATTTTGACCATTGTTCCCGGCAAATAGGCAGGAATCGTGTCAACAAAAAGCCGCACAAGCTGCTGGCTATACCGAATACCGCTTCGCGCCATAATAATCTCAAGCGCTTCGTGCGGCGGCACAAATTCAGCGGAAATTAAATTTTCGTATTCATTGGCAATAGCGCAAATTTGGGCGTACAAATGAATATTCGTTTCTTTTAATCCGCGCGGTGTACCTGAGCCGTCTGCATGTTCGTGATGTTGATACGCCATATGTGCACATAATAAACTAAGTTCTCGCTCTTTTCGTAAATATTCAAATCCCTTTACGGTATGATGCGCTTCTCCTTCAATTTCTTTTCCGATGTCATGAAACAACGAACCAAGCGCGACATCGCGCAACTGTAAATCGTTCAAATGTAGCTTCTTCCCTAATTGCAATGACAATAATGCGACATTCACAGCATGAGCATAAGGCTGTGCTTCCATTTCAAGCGATGTCGCCGGAATGACCGCTAACACTTTTCTTTTTTTCACTTCATCAACGAGCTTTACCGCTAGTTTAAACAACGAACGAAGCGGCAATTGTTCCCGCTTTCGTACTGCATCAAACGATTGTTGAACAACTTCAATCGCATCCATCCATGATGGCATATCGAGCAACTCTTCTAAAGTAATGCCTTCAGACACCGAATCTTCAACAAATACGTAGCGAATATCCATTTGTTTCAAACGTTCTACATATTTAGGATGAATTTTTCTTCCTGCTGCTAACAATACACGACGATGGCGATCATAAATCGGACGTGCCAATTCCATCGTTCGCTCATCGTATTCTTCTAATAAAATGAGCCGCAAACATATTCCACTCCCTTCAACATCTCCCATACAAACAGTATAATCATGTTTTTTTTCGTTTGCCATGACGTTTTTTAAAAAATAAATTCCGATAGAAAAACTAGGATTGACATATGAATGAATTATGTTAAAATTTAAAACAATCAAACAGAAAGGGCGACGAATACGAAAGGGAGATGAGATATGATTACGTATGAAACGTGGGATGAAGTTCAAAAACCAACTTTTCCAATCGATAATAACGAAAAAGGAGCATTACATGTGCTTTCATGGGCGTATGCCCATTATGGTGACGATCTTTTGTATGCGTGCAGTTTTGGCATTGAAGGCATCGTGCTCATTGATCTGATCTCTCAAGTGAAGGATGATGCTCACATTGTGTTTCTCGATACACATTTACATTTTCCTGAAACATACGAAACGATTGAACGAGTCAAACGAGCATACCCGCGCTTGCGCATTCATTTGCAAACACCGTCTGTATCACTTGCAGAACAAGAGAAACAATTCGGTGCAGAACTTTGGAAAAGAGACCCGAACAAATGCTGTGAACTAAGAAAAATTATTCCGCTACGAGAAGCGATGACAGGAAAAAAAGCGTGGATTTCAGGGCTGCGCCGTGAACAATCGCCAACACGACAACATGTTGAATTTATTAATCGCGATAAAAAGTTTCAAAACATTAAAGTTTGTCCGCTCATTTACTGGACGTGGAAAGACGTATGGCGCTATGTGCATCGCCACAATCTCTCTTACAATCCGCTTCATGACCGCGGATATCCGAGCATCGGTTGTGCCCCGTGTACAGCCCCTGCTTATACAGAAGAAGATTTACGTTCTGGTCGATGGGCTGGGCTAGGAAAAACAGAATGCGGCTTGCACGAATCATAAAGGGGGGAGTGATTTGGTCATCGTTGCTTTTATGATTGCTTTTTTCTTTGCGATGAACATTGGGGGAAGCGGAGCCGCCGCGACCATGGGAGCTGCTTACGGTTCTGGCACATTGCCAAATAAACGAATCGCTTTACTCATATGCGCCATCGCCATTTTCCTCGGCAGTTTAAGCGGAGGAGAAGTTGTGAAAACGATCGGCTCTGGCCTCGTTCCTCCATCCATTTTACAAACAGAGCTTGTTGTCATCGTCTTAGCAGCGGCAACGATTTCGTTATTTGCGGCCAACGTGCTCGGCATTCCGCTATCGACAAGCGAAATTACAGTCGGGGCGGTTGTTGGGGCAGGTATTGCGTATCAAAGCGTATATGTGAGCAAGCTCATATGGATTGTATCGTTTTGGCTCATTACACCGCTTGCTGCGTTTTCTTTCGCTTTTTTCATTAGCAAATGGCTAAAAGGAAAAACCGTCAAACAAAACAAATGGATCGGCTTTTTGCTTATTATTGCTGGATTTTTCGAGGCGTTTTCAGCCGGAATGAACAATGTCGCCAACGCGGTCGGTCCTCTCGTTGGAGCAGGTTTACTATCCGTCCAACACGGGATCATTTTCGGCGGGTTATTCGTTGCCCTTGGAGCGCTTTTGCTCGGTAGCCGCGTATTAGAAACGAACGGAAAAAAAATTACAACGTTCTCTCAGATCGAAGGATGCGTTATTTCAGGAATCGGAGCAACGCTCGTCATCGTTTCATCTCTTTTTGGTCTTCCCGTTCCACTGACACAAATTACGACATCAGCCATTATCGGTATCGGCACAACAAAAAGCGGCTTTTCCATTTGGCAAAAGCAAATTGTCATTCAAGTGCTAAAAGTGTGGGTTGTCTCGCCTATTTTTGCATTAGCTGTTTCATATAGTTTAATTAAATTATTGCTTCATAGCGACGTCTATACAGCTATTGCGATTGTGAGCGTTTGTTTCGCCACACTTGGAACGATTAGCTTAAAAAAAACGATCACAGAGGAACGCCGCTCGTTTCACGAACATGGTGGCGGCATTTAAACCTAGTTATTTTATAAGAATAATAAGTTTAGGAGGTATTGAACATGAAACAAATCGTATTAAGTAAAGCGGAGTTAAGTGACCTTGAATTACTGGCCATCGGCGGATATGAACCGCTCACTGGCTTTTTAGGAAAAGATGATTATGAGTCGGTTGTCGAAACGATGCGGCTTACAAATGGAGCGGTATGGAGCATCCCCATTACGCTTGCAGTAACAGAACAACAAGCGAAACAACTATCGCTCGGAGAAGAAGTCGAACTCGTGTATGACCGAACGGTGTATGGCACCATGGAAGTGCAACATATATATCGCCCAGACAAGCGAAAAGAAGCGCATCTTGTATACCAAACAGAAGACGCGGCACACCCTGGCGTAAAAAAATTATTTGAAAAACCGGATATATATATCGGTGGACCTGTGAAGCTTGTGCGTCAAACAGATAAAGGAATTTTTTCGCCATTCTTTTTTACACCAAAAGAAACAAAGCAACGGTTTGCGGAACTTGGCTGGAAAACAGTCGTCGGGTTTCAAACGCGCAATCCCGTTCATCGCGCCCATGAATACATTCAAAAATGTGCACTTGAAATCGTCGACGGTCTTTATTTAAATCCGCTCGTTGGCGAAACGAAAGAAGATGACATTCCTGCAGACATTCGTTTAAAAAGCTATCAAGTATTACTTGAACATTATTATCCAAAAGATCGCGTCTTTCTCGGTGTATTTACAGCTGCAATGCGCTATGCAGGTCCACGTGAAGCCATTTTTCATGCGCTCGTACGTAAAAATTTTGGTTGCACCCACTTTATCGTCGGCCGTGACCATGCGGGAGTTGGCAATTATTATGGCACGTATGATGCTCAAAAAATTTTCTTGCAGTTTACAAACGAAGAGCTAGGCATTACCCCTCTCTTTTTCGAACATAGCTTTTACTGCACAAAATGTGAAGCGATGGCGTCAACGAAAACGTGCCCGCACGATGCAACCGCTCATGTCGTTCTGTCTGGAACAAAAGTACGGGAAATGTTGCGCGCTGGTGAAATGCCACCAAGCACATTCAGTCGCCCAGAAGTTGTGAGCGTGCTGATGGATGGTTTACAAACAGTCGGAGGTGGCCGTTCATGAATATCGTTTGGCATCAAGAAAGTGTAACAAAAGAAGATCGACGAAAAAAAAATAAACACCATAGCTTCGTTCTTTG
Organism: Anoxybacillus gonensis; assembly: GCF_001187595.1. Classification (GTDB taxonomy): domain Bacteria; phylum Bacillota; class Bacilli; order Bacillales; family Anoxybacillaceae; genus Anoxybacillus; species Anoxybacillus gonensis. The sequence continues at coordinate 320,360 of NZ_CP012152.1, read as the reverse complement.
GTTTACAGGGTTGTCAGGGTCTGGGAAGTCCACATTAGCTAACGCGGTCGCGAAAACATTATTTGAAAAAAACATTCAATGTTACGTGCTTGATGGCGATAACGTGCGTCACGGCTTAAATAGCGATTTAGGTTTTTCTGCCGAAGATCGTACAGAAAACATTCGCCGCATTGGTGAAGTAGCAAAATTGTTCGTAGACAGTGGACAAATCGTGCTGACTGCCTTTATTTCTCCGTTCCGTCAAGATCGTCAACTCGTTCGCAGCAAGCTCGAGCAAGATGAATTTATCGAAATTTATGTTCATTGTCCGCTTGAAACATGTGAGCAACGCGATCCAAAAGGACTGTATAAAAAAGCACGAAATGGAGAAATTCGCGACTTTACCGGCATTGATTCACCATATGAGCCACCGCTTTCGCCAGAACTCGTCGTCGATACGGATCAATATTCAATTGAACAATGCGTTCAACAAATCATTTCCTATCTAAAAAATAAACAGTGGATTTAGGAGGAGACAATGGGGAAAGTATATTTAGTCGGCGCTGGTCCTGGGGATCCTGAGCTCATTACAGTAAAAGGATTAAAATGTATTCAACAAGCAGATGTGATTTTATACGACCGCCTCATTAACGAACAGCTACTGTCGTACGCCAAGCGCGATGCTGATTTGATTTATTGCGGAAAGTTACCAAATTACCATACAATGAAACAAGAGACAATTAATCATTTTTTAGTGAAGCATGCAAAAAAAGGGAAATTTGTCACGAGATTGAAAGGCGGCGATCCTTTTCTATTCGGACGTGGTGGTGAAGAAGCGCAAGCACTTATGAAACATCGCATTCCGTTTGAAATCGTTCCCGGAGTGACATCTGGCATTGCCGTTCCAGCATATGCAGGAATTCCTGTCACTCATCGCGATTTTAGCGGAAGCGTTGCATTTGTCACAGGTCATCGCCGACTCGATGCAACGGATGCGGTACAATGGGAACATTTAGCAAAAGGAGTTGATACGCTCGTCATTTATATGGGCGTGAAACATCTCCCTTTCATTTGTAAACAATTACAGTTTTACGGCAGACATCCACAAACTCCTGTTGCCGTCATCCAATGGGGAACGCTTCCCGAACAAAAAACGATCGTAGCGACGTTACATACGATTGTAGAAGCGGTAAAAAAACAATCCATCTCGAACCCGAGCATCATTATTGTCGGGGAAGTCGTTCGCCTACATGAACAACTGCAATGGTTTGAAACAATGTTAGAAGAAAAAATTGCACATGGAATGAGGTAGACGTATGCAAGCTGTTTTATATATTTGTCACGGAAGTCGTTCCATAGAAGGACAAAAAGAGGCGGTCGCTTTCGTCGAGCGCCTCTCTTCTTCCATTTCAATCCCCATTCAACATATATGCTTTTTAGAATTATGTGAACCGAATATTGTCACAGGGGTAGAACGTTGCGTTCATGATGGAGCAACTGCCATTTTAGCCATTCCGCTTTTACTATTGTCGGCTAACCACGCAAAACGCGACATTCCATATGAATTAGAACAAGCAAAAAAGATGTTTCCCGCTGTCACGATGACGTATGGAAAACCGTTCGGCGTACAACGTCGTATCGTTTCTGCCATATCAAATACACTCGAACCTGCTGATGCGATCGTGCTCGTTGGCCGTGGAAGCAGCGATATAGACGCGCAAGCTGATTTCAAACAAATTGCTCATCTATTGCAACAAGAAACAAACATCCCCGTCTATCCGTGTTATTTAGCAGCTGCTTCTCCTTCTTTTTCTGACGTTGTCACTTCGCTTGCCAAAACAGCGAAGCACAGACGAGTGGCCGTTGTGCCATACATTTTATTTTTCGGACAGCTGCTTGACTATATTCATGAAACGCTTCAAGCACAACAAACGAGCGACGTATCGTTTACATTATATCCTCCGATTCGGACGTATGACGTATTAGATCGTCTCGTTGAACAACAAGTCAAAGAATGGAGGTAGGGCATATGTTTCCTCTTTTCATACGAATGGCAGGGAAAAAAGTGGTCATTGCCGGTGGCGGACAAATTGCGTATCGCCGCCTCCTCCCTCTTCTTGATGAAGGGGCTTGCATTACCGTCATTAGCCCAAAAGCGATCGACGCCATTGTTCATTTAGCCGAACAAAAGCGAATTACGTGGCATGCACGTTCAATTGAACCGAGCGACTATGCCGATGCTTTTTTCATTATTGCCGCAACGAATGATCCAAACATCAATGAACAAATCGCTACCTATGCATCCCCAAATCAACTTGTCAACGTAGCGAGCAACCATCTTTTCGGCAACGTTCATGTACCTGCCTTTTTTTCACGTGGAAAATTACAAATTGCTATTACAACAGGGGGAGCAAGCCCTACACTTGCAAAACAAATCAAAAAACAACTTGAACAACAATTCGATGAATCGATCGCTCAACATCTCGAAACATTATACGAACAACGCCAAAAGCGAAAAGAGCCTTGATCATTCCGATCAATGCTCTCTCTGTTTATGACTCTAATACTAACACCTGTAATGAAGGAGTGCGGGATACGTAACCGACGGCAACGACCGTATAAGACTTATTTGGTTGGAAGCGCACATTGGGAATCGATAAAACGACTTGATTTGTCCCTGCCACCCGCACATCGACATGCAATTTTTCGTTGACTGGCGCCTCAATATAATTCGTCACCTTTCCAAACGAAGCATTTTGGAACAACACATCCCCACCACGTAGCGCAATATCTACCGCTGGCGCATCGGGCGAGAAATGAGCAAAACGCACTTTCGCTTTTCCGTACGGTGCATATGGTTCATCGAGAATAGAAAGAAGTTGCAAGTGATGTACGTCACCAATGACCGCAAGCGTATACGCCATTTTTGGCAAAACTTGAATGGTTTGACTTAGAACCGGAGACGTCGTATGTCCTGCTGGATACACGTCGATGCGATGCTCTCCTTTTGGCACTTTCATATATTGACTTAGTTGTTTATATTTCATATTGCGCAATATTTTTTGTCCATTCACGTATACGTCAACTGCAGGGGCATTCGGTGAAGCGTGAAACAGACGAATGCGTCCATCATCATCCACTCGCTCTTCCTCGCGTGACTTCGCAAGTTTTTCTACATACTCCATATGTTTTCGCATATACTTTTCATATTGATCATGATCTCTATATTGATAGTAGCGCGCTAATAAGTCGTACATCACTGCTTTTTGAATGTAACGATCTATCTCGTTCACAACAGTTCCTCCTCATTCATCTTTTTACGTATTCAACGTATGCAATACAAGGTAGACTGTTGTATGATTTTTATAGAAAATTTTTAGCGAAGGAGATAAACAGATGATCGTTCGTTATTCCGTTGTTGCGCACGGTCGCGTACAAGGTGTAGGTTTTCGTTACTTTGCCCAATATGAAGCAAGAAGGCGGGGTTTAACTGGTTGGGTAAAAAATTGTGAAGCCGACCATATGATCGAAATGGAAGTTCAAGGCGAGACAGAGCGAGTAGAAGCATTTGTTGATGAAATAAAAAAAGGACCACCGTTTGCACGTGTCGAACGAGTAGAACAATACGCCATTCCTACCGTCCCTCACGAAACGACCTTTCGCATCATCTATTGAAAAAAGCTGACGGAAGTCAGCTTTTTTCATGACAATTTGTGCCGCATGATCCTTTGACTGAGCAAGCAGCGCATGTGCCACGTTTACTTTTTTGAATAAAGCGGAAAATTGTCCATCCTGCATATCCGAAAATGACAGATCCGATGACAACACTTGCGATCATGTATATCCCTTCCTTTAGAAGCCGAATAAGCTTCCGACTTGGTAAATGACAAACGAAACGATATAGGCTAAAACTAGCGCATAACCAATCGAAAACATCGTCCATTTTCGCGAACGTGTTTCTTTATAAATCGTCGCAACAGTTGCTAAACATGGAACATATAATAAAACAAATACCATAAAACTAAATGCAGATAGAGCAGTAAAGTGCGATGCCATGAGTCCTTGAAGCGATTCGACATCCGGCACGTGATAAATAATGTTCATCGTCGACACAACGACTTCTTTTGCTAAAAATCCGGTTAATAACGCGGCACCAGCTTGCCACGTACCAAATCCAAGCGGAGCAAGTAACGGCGCAAGCACACCACCAATCATCGCTAAAAAGCTGTCGTCCATATTTACATTTACACCATGTGGCCCGACATAAGATAAGAGCCAAATAGCAACGGAACCACCAAAAATGAACGTCCCTGCTTTTCTCACAAATCCTTTTCCTTTATCCCACGTACTGCGCCATAATGCTTGCCACTGAGGCATACGATATGGTGGCAATTCAACGACGAATACGGATGCTTCTTCTTTTAAGATCGTTAATGAAAATAGCTTAGCGAGTATAAGAGCAAGTGAGACGCCAAGAACGTATAACGAAAGAACGACAATCGCTTGATGTGCGGCAAAAAACGCACCGACAAATAAAGCATATACAGGCAAACGTGCCGAACAAGACATCAGTGGTGTTAACAACATCGTCACAAGCCGTTCGCGCGGTTGTTCAATCGTCCGTGCTGCCATGACGCCAGGAACATTACAACCAAATCCAATAATAAGTGGAATAAATGCTTTTCCGTTTAATCCGACCGCTTCCATTAATCGATCCATGACAAGCGCTACACGCGCCATATATCCCGAATCTTCTAAAAACGAAATAAAGAAAAACAAAATGAAAATTTGTGGCACGAATACAAACACGCCGCCTACTCCTGCGATAATGCCATCGACGATAAGCGAACGAATAAATTCAGAAGCCCCGATGGCTTCCAACATCGCTGTGACCACATTCGTCAACGGACCAGCGAAAAATGCGTCAAGCAAATCGGAAAGCGGTGCTCCGAGCCAGTCGAATGTAAGTTGAAATAAAATATACATCGCCAATAAAAAAAGCGGAATACCGACATATTTATTTGTTACAACAGCATCAATTCGATCCGTTAGCGTCACCCGTCCGATTTCTTTGCGCTGTACGGATTGTTCAATGATTTCTTTTACAAATGAACGGCGCCGTTCATAAATGAGCTGTGCAGGTGGCATTTGCTCTGTTTGTTGCACTTCTTTTTCTGCTTGTTCATACAATGAGCGCCATGTTGCTTCTGGCAATTTTTTCGCTACATAATCACGAACATAGCTATTCCCTTCATAAAACTGAATAGCTAACCAACGGACAGGGAATTTCTCCTCCGTTCCCCATGCGGCACGAAAGCGCTCAATTGCTCGTTCCATCGTTCCACCATAAAAAAGAGTAAGAGGCTCTGTTTGCTCTGTTGCTTTTTCAAGCAACAAATGCTCTACTTGATCACATCCCTTCCCTGTGCGAGCAATGACAGGAACAACTGGCACGCGCAACGCTGCTGCCAATTTTTCTTGATCAATGAGTATCCCGCGTCTTTCTGCTACATCGACCATATTTAAAGCAATCGCTAGTGGTTTACCGAATTCTAGTAGTTGAACAGTTAACAATAAATTCCGTTCTAGTTGTGAGGCATCGACGATATTTAAAATTTCATCGAACGACTCCGTCAATAAAAATTGCGTCACCACTCGTTCATCACGGGAAAGTGGATGAAGTGAATATACGCCAGGCAAATCAATCATTTTTGCTTGTTTATTTCGCAAAACACCCACTTTTTTTTCAACGGTCACGCCGCTCCAGTTTCCAACATATTCGTACGTGCCGGTTAACTGATTAAACAATGATGTTTTTCCTGTATTTGGATTACCCACAAGCGCAATATGCATCATAACGGCTTCACCTGAATGTTCATTGCTTCATTGCGACGAATGCCGACGCATTGTCCGCAATTTTCAATCATAAATGGGCCACCAAGTGGCATCGTACATTTTAAACAAATTTCCGCCCCTTCCGTGACCCCCATGTCTAGCAATCTTCTTTTTACTAAATCGCTTACTCGCGATAAATCAACAATTTTTGCACGTTCCCCAACTCGTAATTGCGTCATCGCAACCATACATAATCCCCCAATTAATAATGATAACCTTTTTCAATATCCATTATAGTACGCAAGGCGGAAAACATCTATCCTTTTTTTATTGTGTTCACAAAATGTTACGACGCAGATGATATCGGCATATGTTTGAAACATGCGCGTATAATCGCTTCATTTGCTTGCTCATTTTTTACACAAAATGTTCGATCCTCACCGCATACATCAACACCGAGCACATGCTTGTACCGGAAAAGATAGTCGATGTAAGTCAAAAGCATCTGCAACGACATCGTCCCTTGGTCCCAGTTTGTTTGTGCATCTTGTGGGCGAAGCACATCTTTATCTATGCTAATGTACACATGTTTTGTCGGAATGGCGCGCACAATCGTCATTGGCGCATACATCACATCATTTTTTGGAAAAGTCGTGACATGTGAAGATACGTACGAAGTTGCTGAACCGATCATGACAACGTGTTTTAATGTCGGAACATGTTTTTGAGCATATGATACCCATGAGCCACATGACAGAAGCGGAAACAGCGTTTGTTCGTTCATGTCTGTATGATGATCAAACAATACGAGTGTAAACAGCTCATGAAACTGCTTAAGCAATACGTATGAAACATAATGATAGTTGCCGCTTCCGATCAACGTCACCCCTCTCGTATGGCGACGTGCAATTCTTTTTTCAATCTCTTTTATTGCATCATCATCACAATATAAATTTGTTCCTTCGATGTCATACATATCGATCCATTCATGAGGAAAACGGAGAAGATTTCGTTGCCACGTATACGTGTTGTCGAAGTTTAAAAACGTTACACTTGGATGCATACTTTCCCCACCCTTGTGCAAGTTTTTTCTTCAACCAAATTATACAAATATCTCTATCACCAATACAACGATGTTCTTTGGTGAAAACATTCACATATTCGTCACAAACAAATACTAATACCCCTTCATCTATAATTTTTATTGTGATACAATTCACAATGTAAGGAGGTTGATCAATATGAGCAAAAAAATTGTCATTGTTGGTGGTGTAGCTGGTGGCGCAACAACAGCGGCTCGTCTACGCCGTTTAGATGAACAAGCAGAAATCGTGATGTTTGAACGTGGAGAATATATTTCGTTTGCAAACTGTGGTCTTCCATATTATATCGGCGGTGCTATCGCAGAGCGTGATGCTTTGCTCGTTCAAACGGTTGAAGGCATGGCGGAAAAATTTCATCTCGACATCCGCATTCAAAGTGAAGTGATTGCGATCAACCGCGAACGTAAAACGGTAACTGTGAAACATTTACCAACAGGTGAAACGTACGAAGAAAGTTATGACTATCTCGTTTTATCACCTGGAGCAAGCCCGATCAAACCAAACATTCCAGGCATAGAAGAAGCAAGCGACTTATTTACATTGCGCAACATTCCAGATACAGATCGAATCAAATCATATGTAGATGAAAAGAAACCGAAAAAAGCTGTCGTCATCGGTGGCGGTTTTATCGGTATAGAAATGGCAGAAAACTTATGGGAGCGCGGCATAGACGTAACGCTCGTTGAAATGGCAAAACAAATTATGGCACCCGTTGACTATGAAATGGCGGCGATTCTTCACCAACATATAAAAGATAAAGGCGTTCGTCTCATTTTAGAAGATGGCGTTGCATCATTTGAGCAAAAAGGAAAAATCGTTCGCTTACAAAGTGGAACAACGATCGAAACGGACATGATCGTCTTAGCCATTGGCGTAAAACCAGAAAATGAATTAGCCAAACAAGCAGGACTAACTATTGGCGAACGGGGTGGCATTCAAGTCAATGAATATTTACAAACGTCTGATCCATCCATCTATGCGATTGGTGATGCGATTGAGGTGATTGACTATATTAACGGCAAGCCGACTCACATTCCGCTCGCATGGCCAGCAAACCGCCAAGGTCGAATCGTTGCCGACCATATTTATGGCCGGAACGTACGTTACAACGGAACGCTTGGCACAGCGATTGCAAAAGTATTTGATATGACGGTTGCGGCAACAGGAAACAACGAAAAAACGCTACAACGTCTCGGCATCGCATATGAAGTTTTACACATCCATCCAAATTCACACGCAAGCTATTATCCAGGTGCATTTCCAATCGCCCTAAAATTATTGTTCGATCGCAAAACCGGTCGCATATTCGGTGCTCAAGCGGTCGGTTACGATGGGGTGGATAAACGAATTGATGTCATTGCAACAGCAATCAAAGGTGGAATGACAGTATTCGATTTACCAGATTTAGAATTAGCTTACGCACCGCCATATTCATCGGCTAAAGACCCAGTCAATATGGCAGGGTACGTTGCATCAAATATGATTGAAAACATGGTCGAAACAATTCAATGGCATGAAGTCAATCAATTAGTGAAAAACGGAGCATGCCTCGTGGACGTTCGTGAAGAAATGGAACGCGACATGGGATTTATTCCGGGCTCAATCAACATTCCGCTCGGGCAATTACGCAAACGACTTCACGAGCTACCAAAAGATGAAACGATCTACGTTTATTGCCAAGTAGGATTACGCGGTTATTTAGCAGCACGCATATTAACTCAACATGGCTTCCGCGTGAAAAACTTAGATGGCGGATATAAAACATATGCCGCTGTTTACAACGAATATGAAGCACATCAAGCAGAGAAAAAAGAAAAACAAGTGGAGCGTGTCGATGTCATGAATGTTCAAGCGACAACAACATTAGATGCATGCGGACTTCAATGCCCTGGCCCAATTATGAAAGTATATCAAACAATGGAACAGCTAAAAGATGGCGACGTATTAGAAGTAAAAGCAACGGACCCAGGATTTGCTCGCGACATTCAATCATGGTGTAAAAAAACAGGGAACACGTTACTAAAAACTACGTTCGAAAATAAAATGTTTATCGCCTATATTCAAAAAGGAACGACAGCACCGACTCCATCTATAAAAGAAACGAAAAAAGACGGGGCAACGATCGTTGTGTTTAGCGGAGATTTAGATAAAGCGATTGCATCGTTTATTATCGCATCTGGTGCGGCGGCAATGGGCAAAAAAGTAACGATGTTCTTTACATTCTGGGGACTAAATATTTTACGGAAAAAAGACGCTCCTCCGGTACAAAAAGATATGCTTGAGAAAATGTTCGGCATGATGATGCCAAAAGGTGTTCATGACCTCCCATTATCAAAAATGAACATGGCAGGCATGGGACCAAAAATGATTCAATACGTCATGGAAAAGAAACATGTAGACGACATTGAAACATTAATGAAAAATGCCATGGCCGCAGGTGTCAAACTTGTCGCTTGCTCGATGTCAATGGACATTATGGGCATTAAAAAAGAGGAATTAATTGATGGAATCGAAGTGGGCGGTGTCGCAACATATTTAGGTGATGCAGAAGAAGCAGGCTTAAACTTATTTATTTAAAAAAATCGGGCTATCTCGCAATCGAGATAGCCCTTTCAAGTATATTCACAGGGGGATCGGGGGAATACACTTAGCATTATTCATTATGACCGTTCTTTTTTGTTTTATACATATGTTCATAAAATTTTTATGCGATTTTTCGTTTATCTATTTTTTTATTTTTTACATATCCTGCTAGTAAAATAGAAGCTGTCACCATAATAAGAAATACGAGCGATTGCGAACCGTGCGGAAAAGCAATCCATTTTTTGATTTGTTCATCCTTTAATAACATCTCCCCTGCGGTCCACGCTAAAATACCTGATCCAACATACGGAATCCATTTATATTTCTCCATCGCCAACACAATCGCCTTCGACCCAAAAATCATAATCGGAATACTGATTGCGACACCGAAAGCGATCATACCAATATGCCCCCCTGATGCTCCGGCAATCGCCACAACATTATCTAAGCTCATGACAGCATCGGCTACAATAATCGTCCAAATCGCTTTCCATAAACGGTCGGCCGCTTGCACATTCGCTTCTTCTTCCTCATTCACAAGCACTTTATACGCAATCCAAAGCAACAATAATCCCCCAATAAAATGAACAAACGGAATTTGCAATAAAAAGACGATAATGGCCGCAAACAATATGCGCAAAATGACCGCGCCAGCAGTACCGAATAAAATAGCCCGATTGCGTTGTTTTTCCGGCAATCGCCGTGTAGCCATCGCAATGACAATCGCATTGTCTCCAGATAGAATAATGTCAATCGCAATAATTTTTAACAAAGCGACAATCGCTTCTGAAGAAATCATCCAATCACCCATTTAAGTTCCCCTTCTTCAATATATTTCTCCCCTATCTTATCGCGAAGCTCGTCTACATTCAACTTTTCTATTCCGACATATATGTTAAATTCTCTCTTTATTTTTACAAAAACCGACCGTTGTAATGTATTTGTAACATAATTTAATGGCTATGTAACAATTTTTCGACATCTTTTTTGCTATAATGTATTCGTCGACGGAACAAGTCTTTTGGAGGTTCAAGCAATGAAAAAGTCTCTAGCCACTGCCGCTCTCTTCATGTTACTAAGTTTCACTTTTTTTGCAAACCCTTTCAAAACAGAAGCTGCGTTTTCGGCAAATACGCTCATCGCTGAAGCGCATAAAGTGATTGGTACACCGTATCGTGCAGGAGGAACGACACCAAAAGGGTTTGATTGCTCTGGTTTTGTTAGCTATACATACAAAAAAGTAGGCGTTTCGCTTCCTCGTTCTTCAGGAGCGATGTATGGAGTCGGAAAGCCTGTTTCCCTCAAACAATTAGCACCGGGGGATTTGCTGTTTTTTAAAACATCGAAACATAAAGGGATTTCTCACGTTGCAATCTATATTGGCAACGGACGTATGATCCATTCTACATCGTCAAAAGGGGTCAAAATAGACTCTATTCATCAATCTTATTGGAAACAACGTTTTGTTGGAGCAAAACGTTTATAAAGCGAAGGCAAGCACTTCATGCCGAACGTCTTTTCGACGCGAAGTGCTTGCTCTCGACAACAAAGCAGGGGGACTCTCCCTGCTTTTTTTTTCATTATTTTTTCATTTCCTCTCCTATTTTTCCGATATATAATGTATGTAACATGGGGATGATGGAGGGACATAACATCGATGACAAAAAAAGAGAAATGGTCAATAATGGTGATCTCGTTGGCCTTCATTTGTTTCATTGCCATTTTGCTGTTTAGTTCAGCGCTAACAATGACATTTAAACAAAATCACTTTTTATCGCTTCATACATTGCTTGAGTTTTTCAGCATTACAGTTGCGATGGCTATTGCATTTCAAGGATGGATTTCGTTTCCGCAAGCGTTATCGCGCCGTCGATTGCGCATTGCGACAACTTTTTTAGCCGTCGGCTGCCTCGATTTATTGCATGCGCTTACATATAAAGAAATGCCGGGCATTGTGTTTGCGGATAGTTCCGTTCAACTTGCAACTTCTTTTTGGCTAGCTGCTCGGCTCACACAAGCAGTCTTTTTATTGCTCGCTTTTTTACTTCCTGATGGACCGATTCAACAAAACGAGAAGCTGCTCGGTTTCTTTGTTCCTTTACTATATGTAGGAATTGTGTCAATGAGTATCGTTCATTTTGCAGATTCCTTGCCACCGCTTGTCGTTGAAGGACTAGGAACAACTCCACTAAAAAACGGAGTAGAGTACGTCGTCACAACATTACACATCATCACGATCGTTTTACTCATTCGACACTATAAAGAAAAACGGCTAGCGCCAACGCTTGATGTCATCATCGGTTTCGTCTTTTTATTTTTAAGCGAGCTTATTTTTACGTTATATCGTCACGTTTATGATGTGTTAAATGTATTCGGACACGTATATAAAGTGATCGGCTTTTCTTATTTTTTACGCGGGTTATATTTAGCATCGTTTAAAGAACCGTTTCAAGCAAGAGAACGCGCCGAGCAAGCGCTCGCTAAAAGTAGAGAACAACTGAGAAAACAAGCTTTATTTGATGAGCTAACAAATTTACCAAATCGCCGCTATTTTATTGATACACTTCGTGAACGCTTAAAAATAGCGAAAGAAAAAAACGAAACTGTGGCGCTTTTTTTTCTTGATTTAGATAACTTTAAAAACATTAACGACTCACTTGGTCACGCGGCTGGCGATCTTTTGTTGCAATTGGTGGCGAAACGATTAAGCCATTTGCACGATCATTTTGTCGCTCGCCTTGGGGGCGATGAATTTGCGGTCATTGTTGCTGATGTTCCTTCATTTGAACAAGTGGCACAACAAATGATTGATATACTTGGTGAACCTTTTTTCATTCGTCAAAAAGAATTATTTATTACAACAAGTCTCGGCGTGAGCGTATACCCAACAGATGGGGAAGATGAAATGACTTTGATTCAACATGCGGATATGGCAATGTACGAGGCAAAGAAAAAAGGAAAAAATCAATGGGCGATGTACGATCCAACGTTTGAACAAGAGCGCATCCGCAAATCACTCATTCGCCAACGATTACACGTCGCTTTAGAGCAACGTGCCATTGCTGTATATTATCAACCAATTATCGACATGAAAAAAAATCAACTGGTTGGAATGGAAGCGCTCGCTCGCTGGAACGATGAAGAACTTGGCTTCGTTCCACCAAATGAATTTATTAGCATCGCCGAAGAGGATGGTTTTATTATTCCGCTTGGAGAATATATTTTCCAAACAGCTGTTTTTGATTTAAAACGACTACATGAACAAGGCATGACTCACGTATACGTCAGCATTAACTTATCGCTCCGTCAATTAAAAAACGAGCAATTTCTTTCTTTTGTACAACAATTATTAGAGAAAACGAGTTTACAGCCAAACCATATTGAATTAGAAATTACAGAAAACATTGCGTTAAGCGATGAAAAGCAAGTCATCGAAACGATTCGTGCACTAAAACAAATAGGAATTCGTATCGCAATTGACGATTTCGGTAGCGGTTATTCATCAATCGGTTATTTGCGCCATATTTCTGTCGATACACTTAAAATTGACAAATCGTTTATTTTCGAAGTCATTACAAACGAACATACTGCAAAATTAACCGAAGCCATTATTGCACTTGCCCATCGCTTACATTTGCATATTGTCGCTGAAGGAGTAGAAACAGATCAACACGTTTCATTTTTACAATCAACTCATTGCGACAAAGTGCAAGGCTATTTCTTTAGCCCGCCTGTTCCGTTTGAAAAAGTTGTGAAACAAGTTCAAATTGCTCATATACAATAAAGGGGAGAATTTGGGGGATGAAACATATACAAGTAACAGACAAAAAGCGACTTCAACAGCTACGTTATACAGGAGTAACAGAAGAAAAGCTACAATCCATTTACAATCATCGCAATGTATTACAACCGTTAGTCAAAGGGATTGTGGAAGATTTATATAAAGAGATATTATCTATCCCTTCTTTGCGCAAGTTAATTGAAGAACATTCGACATTAAGACGATTGAAAAAAACACAAATCACATATTTGAATGAATGTTTTGCAGGAATCATTGATGATGCGTATATTCAAAAGCGATACAATATCGGGAAAGTGCACTCCGAAATCGGACTGGATTTAAAATGGTATTTAGCTACGTATACAAAATATATCGAAATTATTTATAAACATATCTCTCCCATTTTGTCGGATGAAACGATCAACGTTTTATTAGCGATCCATGCATTATTTTCATTTGACATGCAGCTTACCCTTGAAGCATATGAAATGGCTGAAATCGAAAAAGCGGCTCATCCACTTCGCTATGAGTTGCACAAACTACAGCAAGTGAACGGATTTACAGAACAAGATTTGCAACATCTTGATCAATTTAGCGGCTATATTTCGTTTCGTGTCGATGCAATTATGGACGCATTTCGTCAATCGTTTTCCCAACGGCTATGGGAAGAGTATTCATACAGCTTTTTTGAACGTGAGAAGTTTTTTCATTATGTTAAAAACTTTTTGTTGCAATTTTTCCAAGAAAAAATTTACTATGACACCGAAGCATACTTTCGCATCATTCGCGACTGGAGTCGATTAATTATCGATCAAAAATATCATGAAAGCTTTTTCCATATTACAACCGAGTCCATTTGTGAAGCGATAAAAAAGGTGTTTTTAACAAAAGAATATTTGCATGACCCACATGTCGTTCAATATATTCACTCGTTCGAGCGATTTACGAAATTTACACTTTCAATTATGCAAGAAATTATTCGACCATACTTATTTTTACGCGATTTCGATTTTCTTGATATTTATGCCTACGAAATTAGCACAATTGATTTTGGTCGTATTACGTGGATTGATGAAAAAACGAAACGATTGTTGCAACACATCGGCATAGAGGGAGAGCATCCGATTGGACGTCGTTGTTACGAGTTATTCCATCAACGTACCGTCCCTTGTTCAGGCTGTCCAGCGCTGGAAGAAAAGTCCGAACCAATGCTTGCCACATTTGAAAACGAAAGTGGGCCCCATTATTATAAGGTTCGGCTTTTGCCACAAAATAAAATTTTTGAGTTAGCTCGTGCCCTTCTCGTCATTCAAGATGTCACAAAAGAGGCAAAAGTGATGTTTGATACGCTTGAACGATTGCTTCAACTAGCTGAATATCGCGATGATGATACGAAAAATCATGTGCATCGCATCGGTATTCTTTCCAGCATGCTTGCTCGTCTTGCTGGATGTGACGAACAATTTGTGGCTGATATTCAAATTGCAGCGAAATTTCATGACATCGGAAAAGTTGGTATCCCTGATTACATCTTAAACAAACCAGGAAAATTGACAAAAGAAGAATGGGAATCGATGAAGACGCACGTGCTCATCGGCCATCAAATTTTAGCTAATCTCGATTTACCTGTCATTCAAATGGCCGCAAACATTGCACAAACCCACCATGAATGGTGGAATGGACAAGGATATCCAAACGGATTAAAAGGAGAAGAAATTCCGCTAGAAGGACGAATTGTCGCCATTGTTGATGTATTCGATGCCTTGTTGTCTAAACGCATTTACAAGGACGCTTTTCCTCCAGAAAAAGTAAAAGAGATTTTACTTGATGGTCGTGGAAAACAATTCGATCCGAGATTGATTGACTTATTCATTACAATGTGGAACGATTTTCTCGAAACAAGGGAAAAGCTATCATAAATTTCATTAAAGAAGCACCCCTAAGTGATCTAGGGGTGCTGTTCTCCTATACCATTTGTTGTTGAATGATTGCGGCACGATGGGCAGTTTCTGTCACATATGCCGCCATTTTTTCATTCGCATCTTTTAAGTGTTCTACTGTTGCACTTACTTCTTCAAGCGCTGCACTCGATTGTTGAATGAAAACAGAAAAATCGCTAATCGAACGATCCATTTTTTCTCCTTGTTTCTCTAACTTCTCGCTAATGATAAAAAAGTGAGAAAGTTGTTCTTGCAAATAAGTTAACGACTGATACAATCGTTCAAAATATACATTCACTTCATCCGTCAATGATTCATTTTTCGTTAATTGTTCACTCGTTTCATCCATCCGTTCTAACAGCTCATTGTTACTTTCGTTTACTTCTACCAAATTACAAACGATTTGTTGTGTCGTTTCTTCCGTTAATACGGCCAACTTTCGAATTTCTTCTGCAACGACCGCAAATCCTTTCCCATACTCCCCTGCTCGCGCTGCTTCAATTGTTGCATTTAATGCTAATAAATTCGTTTGATTTGTAATTTGTTTAATTTGTTTCGTTAACTCATTTGTATTTGCAATTTTACTCGTTAATGCATTTAATGTCGTTCTCGTCGCATGAATCGTCTCATGGAACTTTGCTGTATGTGTTAGTAAAAGATGCATCTTTTGTATACCAGCCTGCGCCATTTCACTTGATTGTGCTGAATGTTCCTTTAATTGTTTAGAAGTTTCGTAAATTCGTTCACTCATCGTTTTCGCTTCTGCTACTTCATCATGAATATCAATGACTTGTTCACTTTGTGCTTGACCTGCCACCGCAGCTTGCCGAATCGCTTCTTTCATTTCTTCTTGCGATTGTACATTTTGAAGTACCTTTTGATGAATATGCTCTACATTTTCAATAATGCACCTTAATTGTTGTTCAAGTTCATACCTTTTTGCGCTTTGCTTTTCTTTTTCATCATGCGTCTGTCCGACATGTTCAACAAGTTGATGAAACTGCTTACGGCTTAAATACAATAAAACAGAAAGTGCGATACCGATCATGACATAAACGATAAAAACAGTATGCCCAGTTTTTTGAAACACGTGTTGAAATGGAGAAGGGACAAGTGCACTAACAACTAAAATAATCGTTCCGAGCAACATTCCCGTTATAAACAACACGCGATACAAATGTAACACCGACAACACGACTAAACAAAAAGCGAGAGCGATTGTCCCTAAACTTCCCCCTGTCGTAAACAAGCTGCCTAACGTCGCAGAAAATAATATAAAAATAATAAAGTACGGATATATGTGCTCATGCTTTTTTATTTTTTTTAACACGATATAAACGAGCACATTAAGTAGAAGACTTCCTCCATAAATGGAAATCTTATCTAATTTCTCCCCGATCAAAATAAGTCCAATCAAGCCTGTTAACGCACTAAACGTATAAATGAGAAACAGAAAAAAGTTTTTCTTCCTCATTTCTTCCATTTTGAGTTGCTCAATAAAATCCAATCAAGCCTCCCCCTTTTTCCTTTTTTCTATAACTATATCAAAAAAATAAGAAGATAGTAAATATTATTCTGAAAATTAGGAATATATTCTTACAAAAAACACCGCGTGAATAGCGCGGTGTCATTCATAAGGACGTTGTTGGTAAAAATAATTCGGTTTTACAATTGTATTATCATAATATTGGTGAAAAATGTGCGTCGTCGCTGGGGAAAGCGGAGGAATGAGCCACGTCCAACTGCCCGTTACTTTCCTTCCTGCTTCTTGTTCTTGTTGTTCAAAACGCTTAAACTGCTGAGCGGCTGTATGGTGATCAACAATGCTTACTCCTGCTTTTTTATACGAATATAAAACGGCTATATTTAATTCAACAAGCGCTTGATCTTTCCATAGTGTGCTATTTCTCGATGTATCAAGGCCCATGCATGAAGCAATTTTCGGAAGCATATTATATCGGTAATCATCCGCGAAATTGCGCGCACCAATTTCTGTCCCCATGTACCAACCATTAAACGGGGCGGCCGTATACTGTATCCCACCGATCTCTAAACACATATCTGAAATAATCGGCACAGCGTACCATTTTAACTGTAAATCATGGAACCACGCAAACTTCGGATGTTCAATTGGCACTTCAAGTACAATATCTTTCGGAATCGGAAACAACTTCGGCTCGCGACCATCTACTTGGATGACGAGAGGTAAAATATCAAAATGCGTCCGTTCTCCTCTCCATCCTAACTGCTCGCATGCTTTCGTAAACGAAACGGATGAGGAATCTCCAATGATTCCATGCTCTGTTTCATAACCGGCATAACGAATTAACTGATGATTCCAAATGCGAACACGTTCAGGACGAAAAATAGTAATAGTCGGACGAATTTTCCCCTCGTTTGTCGCAAAAGCAATGTGATGGAATAGCCACTCTGCAATATCTTCTTCTCTCTCTACCGCACGTGCATCAAACACATGAAGCGTTTGCCAAAATAAACGTCCGATACAACGATTGCTGTTGCGCCATGCCATGCGCGCCCCATGTTCAAGCTCTTCATACGTATGTTCATACGTTCCCGTTTGTTCAATTTCTCGCTTCACTTGTTGCAACCGCTCATATATTTCATCATCGTTTTTTCCTAGTTCTGTATAACATAACGTGATAAATTGTTCTGCCTCTGTCCATAATGCTGTCAACGTTAGTCCCCCCGCCATCTTGTCTGTTTATACAATACACCATCTAGCAACAAAATCACAACAAAGAGTATATTCCACCTCTTGAGCCTATTGTGTATAATAAAATACAGGAAACAGTCTTTATCCGCATTACCACACATTCTAAACACCTCTTCCTAGCACCGTACATGCCTGTCACCTGTTTCCCTTTCTACACTTCTAAACGAAAGGAGGTCCACTCATGGAGCATACGTTGCGACAAATTTTGGACAAGCTTAACAAAATGGAAGCTAACATGGCGACGAGGCAAGACTTTACGCTTGTCCAGCAAGCCGTGCTCGAAACAAATGAAATCGTCAAAAAACTAGAAAGTAAAATTGACAGTCATGAAAAGCTTTTAACTCTTCTTTCGCATCGTTCACTCGAGCATGAAGCAGCTATTTCTAGCATTCGTTTCCTTTTAGCAAAATAAACGAGGGGACTCCCCTCGTTTATTCAATGTGACTTAACACATATTCGTCTCCTTTTCGAACGATGACGACATAAAATACATTTATTTGTTCATTGGTACGCGCATTCATCACAGTCACTTTCACTTTGACTTCCTCTTTTTTACTTGCTTCATTCGGTTCCCAATAAACGATCGATGGCTCAACGTTCACTCGTTCTCTATTTAAAAACAATACTTTCGGTCCTTCATATCCTTCCATGCCTTCGATCTGTCCGCTATCAGGTGGCATTGATTCAGCAATGATTTGTTCATCAGACGATACAGGCTGCTCCGCTTCATAAATCGTTAACGCATCATCAGCCATTTTGTCCGTAAATAGCGTTCCATCACTTGCTTCCATCGAAAAATTCACTTGTTCTTTTCCTTCATACATTGGGTATATATGCAACCCTTGACGGTTCGTTCTCGTTAAAACAAGTCCGTTATGACTACTATAAACAGAAAAGTGGCGATCTTTTTCACATGCTAGTTTCACATCTTTCGTTTCGCTCGTCTCAATCGGTTTTGCTTCCATATACGTTTGAAAGTTCGACAACTTTTGATCAGCGACGTCAAATTCAATATAACCGATGAAATGAGCTGTATCCGCATAATACGTACGCACGATGCGATATTTTCCATTTTCCAACGGTTGATTTAACAACGAAAAATCAATAACATCCTTCACCGTTTGTCCTTTTTCAACTAATGCTAAAACTTCAATCACTGCGATATTATTCGTTAACGTCGTCTGTAACCATGTCTGTTTTTTGTTATCGTATCGTTCAATTGTATATGCATATCCGAACGAAATGACACCATCGCTTTTATTTGTTACAGAGAAATGGAGCTTTTGTTTGTTTGAATCATACGTGACGTCATGAATAGTTACATACGAATCAGTCACTTCCATTTTCACCATATCCCCTCCTTTCTCTTGTTCCATCATCATGTCCATTTTTTCTTGCGTTTCTTCTTTAGCAGGTGGATACAAACTAACAGCTAATAATACACTCGCAGCAACTAAAGTCATATAAGCTGGTCGAAACGACTTTCGCTTCCGTTCTTTTTCTCTTTTTTCAATCCGCTCAATGACTTTATTTTTCAATTCTTCCGTCACGACAATGTGCTCCATCTCTTTTTTATATCGCTCACGCAAAATCATACTCCCCTTTCAGTTTGTTTTTTAACATTTCTCTCGCACGGGCTAACAGTGAACGAACCGTACTTTCTCGCTTTTTCAACAACTCGGCAATTTCTTTCGTTTGATACCCTTCATAGTAAAATAAATGCACGACCTCTCGATATTTTGTCGGGAGCGATGTGACGGCTGACATGACTTCGAAGTCATCGTTGGCATCAACATTAGGAGAATGCAACCATTCTTCATATACATCAACCTTTCGATACGCAAACCATTTTAATTTGTTTTTACATACATTTGCAGTAACGCGAATCAACCATGCCTTCATATGCTCTTCGCTTTGTATCCGATCCATATGTTCGTATAGTTTAATAAACACATCTTGAAAGACATCTTCTGCATCGTGTTCATTCCTCATATACATATACGCGAGGCGTAACACCATATTCCCATATTCATCCATAGCACGCTGGATTTGCTCTTTTGTGCACAAAGAAACGACCTCCTTTCACTTCATATACAACTGAATAAATAAAAATGTTGCAACGGATCTACACTTTTTATTTTTTAAGTATACAAAAAGACAGCGAGTGATTCGCTCGCTGTCTTTAAACTAAAAAATGCAAAATATCTTTTAACCTAAACCTAAAGTGGCAGGCGAACAATAAATTTTGTCCCTTGTCCTAATTGGCTTCGGACAGAAATGTTTCCTCGGTGCATCTTGACAATCTTGTCTGCAATGGCTAGCCCTAGCCCGCTGCCACCAGCGGCACGGTTACGCGATTTATCCGCTTTATAAAAGCGTTCAAAAATACGTGGCTGATCTTCCTCGGCAATGCCTGGGCCATTGTCTGAAACGGTAACAATGGCGTTGTTGTCTTGTTGCTGAAGCTGAACCGTAATCGTTCCACCGGTTGGCGTAAACTTTATCGCATTATGAAGTAAGTTCAACCACACTTGGCTCAGCAAATCTTCATCTGCGGTAATAACTACTTTCTCAAGTGTTACACACATCTCTATTTCTTTTTCCATCCACTGCGGCTCACAATGGAGAATGAGCGATTGTAATTGTGTATCTAGGCGATAGGAGACCGGTTGGAATGGGTATCGCTCGGAGTCTAACATCGCCAAACGCAACAAATTATCGCTCAACTTTGACAGCCGGATGCACTCCGTTTCAATAATGTCGAGATAATGTATTCGCTGTTCGTAAGGCAAATTTTCGTTTTTTAACGCCCGAGCAAACCCACGAATCGAAGTAAGCGGCGAACCAATTTCGTGTGAGACATTTGAGATAAATTCTTGCCGCATTTCTTCCATCGCCCGCAAATTCGCCGCCATATCGTTCAGCCCTTCGACTAGTTCTGTAAATGGGTGATTTCGTTCGCCCCAGTCCGCACGGAGGTTTACGTGAAAATCTCCTTTCGCGATTCGATTGATCGCATCCATCAAGTGTTTCCAGAACACTCTTTCCCGCTTTCTTATAAAAGGTCCGACGATGCTCATACTAATGCCAAATAAAAAAAAGCCCGAGATGGATGTGATGATTTGTCGAACTAACGGCTGCGGCTGCCAGGCAAATCGGGCATACATCGCTTCTGTAATAAAATATGTGGCAATCCAAAAGAGGCTAATCATCGCCATCACAGCAATGACCGTCAACACGGACTTGAGCACAAACGAAAGCCGCTTCATTTGCATACCTCCAACCGATAGCCTAGCCCCCGAATCGTCCGAATGATAAATACGTGGCAATCAGCGAACCGCTCGCGTAGCCGCTTAATATGCACATCGACCGTTCGTTCGTCCCCTTCGTAATCATAGCCCCAAATTTGTTCAATGAGTTCATCGCGAGTAAACGTTTTTCCAGGGTAGCTAGCGAGCTTAAAAAGTAATTCGAACTCTTTTGGAGGCAAGGAAATCTCTTCGTCTCCTAAACGGCATGCGTACGTCTGGCGATTTAACAATAAATCACCCATTTGCACCGTTTGCGACGTCGCAATTCGGTATCGTTTGAGCAGCGCTTTGACCCTCGCGACAAGCTCGAGCGGGTCAAACGGTTTAACAAGATAATCATCTGCCCCTAGCTCAAATCCTTTTACTTTTTGCGACGTTTCCCCTTTAGCCGTCAACATTAAAATTGGCACATCGTCATATTGGCGAAGTTCGCGGCATAACTCCCATCCATCCATTTCGGGCATCATAATATCCAATACGACTAAATCGACTTTGACCTTTTCCAATACCGCGAGCGCTTCTTTTCCAGTTGCTGCTTCGTATATCTCAAACCCTTCAAGGCTTAAAAAATGCCCGACAAGCTCGCGAATATGTGCGTCATCATCGACAATTAACACTTGCGGCATTCTTATCCCCTTTCTTTTCCAAATATATCTTCATTGTAGCGCATTTTGTCATCTATCGCATGCGAATCTTGTATCGGAAAATATCGTGCACCGTTTCGGGCACGGGCACGATATTTATGCTCGGCGCATATAGACGCGTACCGTAATAGGTGCAAAGATGGCGACAATGACTGCAGCTCCAAGAAGCGAAATTGCAAAGTCCGAACCAATCGTTCCGTGATTCGTCAACTCGCGAACGGCTGTAATCATATGTGAAATCGGGTTAATGTTCGCAAACCATTGTAGCCAATCGGGCATCGTCTTTACCGGAACAAACGCATTCGAAAGAAACATGAGCGGAAACAACGCCAGCATAGAAATTCCCTGTACGCTCGCCGCATTGCGTGCTGTAACGCCAAAGAAAGCGAAAATCCAGCTAACAGCCCATGCGCATCCGATGGCAAAAACAGCAGCGAACGCAACGCTCGTAACCCCTCCTTCTGGGCGATAACCGATAAGAAACCCCATCGCGAAAGTGAGCACGGTGGCGATGGTGTAGCGAACCGTATCAGCTAATAAAGCTCCTGCCAACGGTGCAATGCGAGCAATTGGCAAAGACTTAAATCGATCGAAAACGCCTTTGTCCATATCATCGCGAAGTTGGACACCGGAGGCGACAGAAGCCCCAATTAACGTCTGCACAAGGATGCCTGGGATAATCATTGGCAAGTAGTTATGCACATTTCCAGCGATCGCTCCGCCAAAAATGTACGTAAACATCAATGTGAAAATGATTGGTTGGAAAGTAACGTCAAATAATTGCTCTGGCGTACGCCGCACCTTTAATAAACTTCGATATGCCATCGTCAATGTTTGTTGCACCGTTTGCCGAAAACTTGTATAGTTTTTTAATTCGCGGTTCACCGTATGATTCATGCACTTTCCTCTCCTTTTACTCCATGGCCTGTAATAGCTAAAAAAACTTCGTCTAACGTCGGTTTTTGTACGCTTAATTCTGCTAGTTGGATGCTTGCTTCGCGAAGTGCAATCAGTAAATCGGTTACTCGGTCAGCATCCGCCATCGGTGCCGTAATTTTTCCTGTATCTACCGAGACATTGGCGCGAACGTGAAGCACACGTTCTACTGTTTGACGTGCCATTTCTAAATGTTGTGGATTGTCAATTTTTAATTGCAGCGATGAATTGCCAATCGACGTTTTTAGCTCATCTGCCGTTCCTTCGGCCACGACTTTTCCACGATCGATAACAGCGATACGATCGGCGAGTTCATCTGCTTCCTGTAAATATTGGGTCGTCAATAATACGGTTGAACCCATGTTGACTAATCGGCGAATCGTTTCCCACATTTGATTGCGTGTGCGAGGATCCAATCCTGTCGTCGGCTCATCAAGGAAAATGAGCGGCGGTTGAGCAATTAAGCTCGCCGCAAGGTCAAGCCGGCGCCGCATGCCTCCGGAAAAGTGCTTAAGTGGACGTTTCGCCGCTTCCATCAACCCGAATTCTTCTAACAATTCCGTTGCCTTACGTTTTGCCTCTGTACGGCTCAACCCGAGCAAGCGAGAAAAAATGATTAAGTTTTCCAGCGCAGTGAGCGATTCATCGACCGAGGCGTATTGCCCAGTGACCCCAATCAATTGCCGAACAATTTGCGGCTCTTTTACGACGTCATAACCAAAAATGCGCGCTGAACCGCCATCTGGCCGCAACAACGTCGCAAGCATCTTAACGGTCGTCGTTTTCCCCGCCCCGTTTGGTCCGAGCACACCGTAAATCGTACCCGCCCGAACCCGTAAATCAACGCCATCCACTGCACGATTGTGACCAAATATTTTCACAAGTCCATTCGCCTCAATCGCCCAATCACTATTGAATCTCTGCATCATTCTTTCCTCCTTATCGCTTCGTACATGGCAATCGTAACACGCTTTTATGAACGGAATATGAACAACCAAAAAAAACCTGCCAAAAGCAGCAGGTTTGAAAAATTCCTATTTATAAAGATACACATATAGCCCAATGCCTTCTTTTCTTATGTCATAGTTTTTAAACGGTGTTTCTTTAATAAATGTTTCAAATTCTTCTTTTGTATAAGCTCCTTGTTTTAAAAAGGTCTTAAACGAAAATTTTACGAAATACTTGTCAAATCCTTTCATTTTGCTTACTTCATGCTCAATCTCTTCATCTGTCGCCTCACGGTTCATGTCTATAATAAGCGCTGTTCCTTCTTTTTTCAGTACTCGATGCATCTCACATAACGCTTTTACAGGCTCTTTAAAGTTTTTAAATGCCGCCGTACAAACAACAAAATCGAAACGATTGTCCTCAAAAGGCAAGTGAGTTGCATTTCCTTCTATAAAATTCACTGAAACATTTGCTTCTTTAGCGTTTTGTGTTGCGATTTCAACAAAATCTGGACTGATATCAATAGCTGTCACATGAAATCCTCTTTTGGCAAGTTCAATGGATAAATAGCCTGGGCCAGGGGCAACTTCTAATATATGAGCACCTTTCATCACATGTGAAGCCACTTCATTCGCATATTCTTTCATTTCAGTAAGTCTGCTTTTTCGCGAGTTGCGATCATACCATTTTGCCGCTAAACCATAAATGCCGAGATCTTTGTTTTTTCTAATGTTTCTCATCATCCTACATCTTCTCCCCTTACTTCTTTCGCTTCAACACGATTACCGCATGGCTCAACAGCCCCATTCCTACTCCGATCAAAACGCCGACAACCGCGCCGATGAGCGTACGAATCCATCCGCCAGATAAAAACATCTCCCAACCACCGCTGCCGATAAAGCCAACAAGCGCGCCAATGGAAAGCCCTAAAAAAACAAACGCCCCGTAAAACAACCCAATGGCTTCGTAATCAGCAGGGTCGAAGTTGTTATAGTACGCGAAAATCCGCTCCTGCAAATCGGCCGATTTTGTCGTTTCGCTCCGAAACTTTAATTCTTCTTTCGCCCGTTCAAACGCTTCTTGTTCCGACAGCCCTTGTTCCATCAAATCTTTCATATAATCGCTCATGTAAAGAATCATGTCATTTTGTGCTTCCATCGCTGTTTCCGAGCGACTTTTAAATTTAGCGAGCTTCGCCATCATTTTGCTTTTCGCTTCTCCTGTTTTCCGGCGAAGCTTTTCCATATACGTCATCTCCGCTTCTTCTAAATAATATGGCGCTTGCTCTTTCGCAAATTGTTTTATTTTTTCTTTCATCTCGTGACTAAACATTTTTCTCTCCTCCATTCGTTCGTAACAGATGAATGCGTTCGCTTAGAAAATCCCATTTTGCCCAAAAAGCTGCTAGTTCTTCAAATCCTCGTTCGTTTAACGTATAAAATTTTCTCGGCGGTCCCATGTCTGACGGTTTTTTCGTAATGTGTACGAGCTTGTTTTTTTCTAACCGTAACAACAACGCATAGACCGTTGCCTCTGCAATCCCTTGGAAACCTAAGGCGTGCAGCTTTTTCGTAATCTCATAGCCGTATATTTCGCCGCGGCTTATAATCTCAAGTACGATGCCTTCCAAAATCCCTTTCAACATTTCGCTTAGATTATCCAAAAAAACACCTCCTATGTACTCAACAACGTTGGTAATCAATAATATTGAGTACTACTATATAGTAACATAGAGTAGTTAGATAAACAACAAAAAAAGTAACAATTTACAAATATCATCTCAGCCTATTGAAAAATAATAAAAACAGTCCAAAGCCAATGGACTGCTTTTTACTTTATACGCTTTAATTTATTTTCCTCAATAACATACTGCCGCATGTCTATCACCGTTCCATCTTCTTTCATCTTTCGCAAAGTCACGACATCTCGGCCGTCATTTGTTTTACTTTGGGATGTTTCGTACACATACCGAATCCCTTGTTCGACTACTTCACGCGTTCCGAGCCAATCCGGACACTCGTTCAAAAATGGATCGCTACTAAGCATACGAAGAAAATGATTCATCGCTTGTACGGAGATGTTGAGCGGTTGTTTTTCCACATAAGATAGGCTCACTTTTGCATGCCGACCAATCTTTTTTAAATACTCCTGCGCCTGTCTTTCTTGTTGCTTAGCAAGTTCATCATAGTATTTCTCTGCATTTAATACCTTCGATTCATATTTTTTCGGAAACATTTTCTTCATTGACTCCACATACGCTTCTCCATCGAGCGGCTCTTCGTATGCAACAAGTTTATACTGCCCATGCTTATCGATTGAAAATGTCATCACAGTCGGAATGGCTCCGCTGCCCGACACAATGGCAAATATGCCATCTTGAAATTCAAATACCCCTATACTTGCGATTGTATATGCTTTCACTTTATTTCCTTTTTGTTCTGTATCAAGAATGATGTGTCCTTCCGCAACGTATTCTCCCTTCCCATACGTTTTCCCATGTTCTTTAATCGCTTCGCTTACCGCTGTTTCAACATGTGTCGCGTCTTTTCGTTCATATGAACTGGAACCATTTTCATCAAGAATAGGCCTAGCATCTTTTGTCTTAAAATTGTTCCCACCATAAAAAAACATCGCTACAATCATGGCTACAATAAGCAAACTAAAGATGGAAAACTTCCTCATCTCTCCACCCCCGTCGTGAAACAAACTGTTACAAGCTATACTCGATATGCCGTTTCGTCGCCTTCATTACCCCACTAACATATAAAAAAACTGGAAAGCCGATCAAAGTACATAAAGATAATAAGCTAAAAATAAGGAGATGGTTTTCATAACCAAAGTATTGAAGCATCATTCCCCCAATCCATGGACCGACGGCGTTGCCTATGGCCGTAAAACCGATAGAACCAAAATATAATCCTTTCATCTGTTGAGGTGCAATTTGGTCAATAAATATGTCGACCATTGAAAACATCATCACTTCTCCTACCGTTAAAATAAACATAGAAAGAAATAACATCGGCACAGCAGTAAACAAACCAAATCCGAAAAGTCCGAGTGACACTGCAACAATGCCGAACATAATCGACGTGAGCGCAGAATACCGCTTGCCGATTCTTGAAACAGGATACTGTATAATGAGTACAGTAATGGCATTAAAGACAATTAAATAAGAAAAGAGCTGTACACCATCCTGATATTGCGACAAATATTGCGGAATGGTTGAATTAAACTGCGAATACCCTGTGACACCGAGAATCATCCCGATTACAGCAAATAAAAACACACGATCGTTCCTTAATACGTTGACAGCATTGCGAAGTGTTACATGTTCGGATGTATCGCTATCGTTTTTGTCAATCGTATCGTTTGAAAAAAGAGCGACGAGCAAAATGAAGTAAAGAAAATAAACAAAAGCGGTAATAAAAAAAGCGTCTGTTGATGACGAACTGCCGATTTTCAACCCTACTAACGGACCAATCGCCGCCCCTACATTAATTGCTGCATATCGCAAGTTAAACACAAGCAATTTATTTTCTTGTTTTGTCACTTGCGACAACAACGCTCGCGACGAAGGTTCAAAAAACGAACGACATAAGCCGTTTAACGCATTTAATAGAAAAAACGACCAAATGCTCTCCGCTGTCGCAAAACCAATAAACACGAACGTCCACATCAAAAGAGAAATTTTCATCACTTTCTCTCGCCCGTATCGATCGGAAACATACCCGCCAAAAAAACCACCAAACAGTCCTACAATCGAACTAATCCCAATAATTGCCCCTGCCAACGAAGCGCTGACTCCTTTTACGCTCGTTAAATAAATGGCTAAAAACGGAATGGTCATAAACATCGCCATTCTTGCAAATAATGTTCCGATAATAATTGTTACGCTGATCGGATGTAGTTTTTTTATATTCTCCATAATTCCCCTTCTATCATGAAAATGAACTTTATGTAAAATTATATTATAATTCAAAATAAATTAAAAATATTTTAATAACATTGTAGTGAAGCGGAAAACATCATCATTACTATACAGAAGGGCGATCTCACAAATGAAAAAGGAAAGGGATGTCCTTTCCTTTTTTTGTTATCAATATTTCTCTAATAGAACGATTGACCTTTTACAAACCGCGTTCTAATTTCGCAACACACTCAACGTGCCTTGAGTGGTGATCGCAGACATCACGACTTGTAGCAGTGTTCACCTAAATTACTTTCGATAAGGAAATGACATTTGTGAACAAGTCAAATCGATCATTATTGAAGCATGGCTTCAAAATCGAACGACGATTTCCTTTAAGAAGTTAACCCGAATTTAACAGTTTGAAGCTCATTCACTTTTTCAACCATTAAATCTTAATATAAATATATAGAGCCTACGTTCATCTTCGAACATATTAGGGGGTATGGAGAAAGTTGTAAAGTAGGCAGAACACTTCATTTATTTAGAGTTTTCTTTTGGTAAGTAGGCTGTAAATACTGCTCCACCATGTGAAATGTGATTGCTAGCTCTCAAATCTCCGCCATGCGCTAAAAATATTTTTTTTGCTATAGTCAATCCTAGACCTGCACCGCCTGTTTTTCTGTTGCGTGAACCTTCTCCCCTATAAAGAGGGGTAAATAGATAAGGCAAATCCTTTGGACTAATTCCTTCACCTGTATCTATAACGGATATTTCAATATTTTTATCTGTTTCATTTAAGGAAATAGTAATTTTCCCTTCATTAGGTGTATGTCTAAGAGCATTGTTTAACAAATTATCAATGGCCCTTGTTAGTAAATGTTCATCTGCAAATATGACATGGTTAGTTACCGAGCTAATTGTTTCAACTTTAATCTTCTTTTTTTCTGCTTCTAATTTAAATTCTTTTATAATATCATTTAAAAATTTATAGATGTTTATTTTTTCAAGATTAGGTTCTTGTTCTAGATGTTCAAGTTTTGTAAATATAAATAAATCGGATATCAATGTATCCAATACATTTGCTTTCCTTTGACAAACTTCAATATATTTCTCTATTTTTTCAGGTGTATCGGCAATTCCCTTCTGAATTCCTTCCAAATACCCCCTTATTGAAAAAAGAGGAGTTCGCAGATCATGGATAATAGAAGAAATAAATAGTTTTCTTTCTTCTTCCATTTTGACCTGTTGTTTAATCGAATCATCTAGCTTTTGACTCATAATCCTAAATGCGGTTGATACACTTTCTATTTCTTGTATTGGGGATTTAGGTAAATCAATGTTTAGAATTCCCTTTGATACACTTCTGGTTGCTTCAGCCAACTTTTTCAGTGGATTAAGTAACGCCTTATTTATAAACCAAGTACAAAAAAATAGCATAATTAATGAGGAAGTTAACCAAATTACCAGCCCGCCATATTCATTGAACCATTCTTTAAATTTAGAATTATGTACGGTGATTACAGAAGATCGCGTTACATGAATATAGGCTATTCCTTGGATTTTAGAACCTTGGAAAACTAGATGCTCTTCAACGGGTCTTGTCTTTATATTAAGTTCATTCATATCGGAATAAGAGAAATTTGAGAAAAGTTCCTTGTTGGTCGAGTTAAATAACCGTACTTGTATCCCATATCGATCTAGTTTTGGAGTGATTTCTGTTTGCCATTTAGGATCTGACCATTTAGAAACATTATTTAAAATTTCATCTCTTATATTTAAGTAGTTATTGTTTATAGGAACTTTAGGATCTTCAACCAAAGATGTACTTATAATGAACGTTAAAAACACAGGAATAAAACTAACACAAAACAAAAGAATAAATAGCCATTTTTTTATTGGTAATTTCTTATCCCTTATCCTCAAACTTGTATCCCACTCCCCAAACAGTATGAATCCACTGAGGTTTTGAAGGATTTTCCTCAATTTTTTCTCTGACTCTTGCTATAAAAACTCTAATCGTATGCTCATCTATTAACTCATTTCCCCACACTTTTTGATATAATTGATCATGGCTAAATACCTGTCTAGGATGTTCTGCTAAAAACTGAAGCAGCTCAAACTCCTTTGGAGTTAGGTTTACTCTCCTTCCATTTACAAACACTTCTCTCGTATATATATTAATTTTTAAACTTCCATAATTGAGAGTATTATTATTTTCTCTCGAAAGAGAGCGGCGTAAAACAGCTTTTATTCGTGCAACGATTTCTCCCGGAGTAGCTGATTTTACAATATAATCGTCAGCTCCTATGTTTAATCCGCGAATTTTATCTGTATCATCTTGGACAGCTGTTAAAAAAAGAATAGGAACATCACTGATTTCCCTAATTTTTTTACACGTTGTAAATCCAGATTGATTTGGCATCATAATATCCAAAAGCACACAATGAACAGCTTGTTTTTCAAGAATAGATAAAGCTTCCAAACCATTCGAAGCTGTAAGTACGTTATAACCTTCTGCTTCTAGAAAATCTTTCATCAACTCAATAATTTCTTCTTCATCATCTACAAGTAAGACTGTTTCCACTCGATCTTTCCCCTCCTTCATAATAAATTTTTCCAATATTATACCAAAAAGAACTGAAAAAATTTAAAGTTATCAATAAATATTAATAAATTATTGATCCTTTGTTGATATGCCTTTGACTCTAAATTGATTTTTACTTCCTAAACTAATTATTGATACTGATTTTGAAGGGAGGAGAAGTTGGAATTATGTCTGCAATATTGGAAGCTAAATCTCTAAATAAGATATATGGTGAAGGGAATAACAAATTTTACGCACTAAGAGATGTGAATTTAAAGGTTAATAAAGGAGAATTTTTGGCTGTTATGGGTACTAGCGGTTCAGGCAAGTCAACCTTGCTCAATATGCTCTCCGGTTTAGATCGCCCAACCTCTGGAGAAGTTTTTCTGGATGGCATCTCTTTAACTTCAGCAAGCGAAGCTGAACTGACAAAATTAAGAGGAGAAAAGATAGGATTTATATTTCAATTCTTTAACCTTATCCCGGTACTAACTGCAGAAGAAAATGTCTCATTACCCCTATTTATATTGGGGAAATACGACGATCAGACAAAGAAAAGAGTATTTGATTTATTGAACTTGTTAGGAATTGGACATTTAGCATCTTCTCGACCTTCGGATATGTCCGGAGGACAGCAACAAAGAGTGGCTATTGCTAGAGCGTTAGTCACAGAACCAAAAATTATATTAGCCGATGAGCCAACAGGAAGCTTGGATTCAAGAACAAGCAAAGAGATTCTAGATATCATGCGTCATTTCTGTGATGAAATGAACCATACTATCGTGATGGTAACACATGATGCTAAAGTCGCTTCTTATGCCCATCGCATCGTATTTATGGAAGATGGAAAGTTGATTGATGAGCTTAATTTAAAAAACTCTAGCCAATCAGTGAGCCAAAGAGTGGTTGAAATTACTCGTAGAATTGAGGGAGAGTTAGTATGAATATCATGGAACTAGCTTGGAGATTTTTTGTATCTAAAAAAAGTAGAGCTTTTTTCTCCATATTAGGTGTCGCTTTAGGTGTGATGCTTCTGGTGATATCCCAAATTCTTATACTTACTGTGGAACGTTCTAATGAGTATACTTTAAGAAAAAAGTATGGTAATTACGATATGCTAGTGGGATATCAAACCGATAAGCACCATCTTACAGAAGACGATATAACGTTTATTAATCAAATTCCAGGTGTTAAGAATAGCACACCTCTGCTTTACCCCTATATCGGTGAAAAAATGAAAATTCCAGAAATAGCAGCGCTGCCTATGTATGTTGGCTTTAAAAATGATCCATTAGCAAAAGAACATCCTTTTTTAAATAATATAGACAAAGGAACATTCCCGAAAGGAAACGAGGTTATCTTGCCTATCCGATATTTGAAATCAAATCATTTAGAAATTGGGTCTGAAATTGAGTTGCCTTTCCCTCCTCGTAATAACAAACAAAAAGTCGTTATATCTGGAACATTAAAACAAAATGAAAAATTAGAGAACATTGCAATTTTTGATTACGATTGGTTAAGTAAGGTTACATCAAATAAAGGAAAAGCAACGGTTTTGATGTTAAAATTAGAAGACGGAGCATCAAAGGAAAAAATTAATCAAATTATCAAATCCAAATATCCTGATATTTTTATTGATAACAGAAAAGGGATGGAAAAAGAAAGGGAGAACATAGGGGGCTTAAAGCCATTTGTTCATACCATTTCGATTTCAGTGTAATCAACGGTGATAAAATGGTTCTTACGCTAATTTGGGGAGATGACTTTCTATTAACTACATGGGTATAATAAAAATAAAGGGGTTTGTAACGATGATTAACCTTTCTTGGTCTCCTCTTGATTCAACTATCGAGTTACTAGATGTGTCTGATGTCGATGACAGTTTACGTTTAACGGTAAAAAGCAACCGAAAGTCTTCTTCCTGTCCTGCCTGTCATCATGTTTCCTCCCGCCCGCATAGTCGGTATACACGTGTGATTCAAGATCTTCCTATCGCTGATCGGCCCGTTCAGCTCCTGCTTATTTCTCGAAAATGGTTTTGCGATGATCCTTCCTGTTCCCTTAAAGTGTTTACTGAGCGCTATGACTGGCTGGCGCCGCATGGCCGCCGTACTCTTCGGGCAGAACACATTTTGCGTCAAATTGCCTTTTCCACGAGTTGTGTAGCTGCGGAAAAGATTGCACAGGCGATTCGTCTGCCTATCAGCCATGATTCATTGTTAACGATGATTCATAAAACTCCTATTCCTGTAGAGGTGTCTCCCTTTCCTCGGAGTCGATGATTTTGCTTTTCGAAAAGGCCATACGTATGGAGCGATAATTTGTGATCTTTGCAGTCATCATCCAGTTGCTCTCTTGCCAAATCGGCTGCCGCAAACACTTACTGAATGGCTGAAAACCTATTCCCATGTACAAGTGATGAGCCGGGATGGATTTACAGGATTCCGTCAGGGGATTGCCAATGCCAATCCTTCCATCCTTTAAGTGTACGATCGATGGCATTTTATCGGGAATGCGAAAAAAAGACTGGATTTCCTTCTTTTATCCCTCGTTCCCTCTGTGATGACATGGAGTGAATCGAACACATCTGTTCGCGAAATCGAAATGACAAAGGCAGAAAAGAGGAAAAAGCAGCGCCAGGAACAAAAATGGGCACTCATTCAAGAAATCCAAACAGCTCATCAATCAGGGAAGAACATTTCTAATCTTGCGAAGGAATATGAGCTGGATCGGAAAACGGTGAAAAAATATCTCCAGTTGACAACTCCGCCACTGATTCATCGACGAAAAAGAAAAACACCGATGTCCCCTTTTTTGAATCGTGTCATCGAGTTAGAAGCGCAAGGTCATACCATTCCGTCTATTGATTCTCTTCTTCGCAAAGAAGGATATTCCGGCACGTTTTCGGCGGTACGAACCTCGGTAGAAAAGATTCGACGGAACCGAAAGAGGAATGATCCATCGATGCTGGAACATCGTATATCAAGGAAACAACTCGCTTATTGGATATGGACTCCGCGTCATCAACTTTCTGAGAAGGAGATCATGGATTTGGAACAATGTCTCGAAAGTTACTCCAATGTTCGACCCATCTATGAAATGGTTCAAGATTATCGTGAAGCGATTCGTCAAGCAGACTACCATCGTTTTTTACGTTGGCTGCGTCATCAGCTTTCGGATTCAAAACAGCCGTTTTATCCATATGCTCGGCGTTTGCGCAGCGATTTGCAGGCCGTAAAACATGCTTTTCTTCTCCCATACAGCAATGGTGTGCTGGAAGGGCAAATCAACCGGTTGAAAACTATTAAACGAATGATGTATGGCCGAGCTGGATTAGCTCTGTTAGAAAAACGTGTTCTCTATAGACTGTAATCATTATTTTAATAAAACAATAAAAATCCCCAACAGGATGATAGGTAATCATTCACCAAAAGAACGTAAGAACCAATTTTAAATCGTTGTTGACATCAGCATTGGCAGGAAGTTTTCTTATCGTCGTAAGTACGCTACAAATGGCCATACTGGAAAGAAAACGTGAACTAGCAACTTTAAGACTTATTGGTATAAAACGCTATCAATTGACACTTATGATTGTTTTTGAATCAATGGTCATTGGATTTATCGGCGCTACAGTTGGTGTTTTATTAGGAATTGTGCTTTCTTTCTTATCCCAACGTGTCGTAGAACAATTAATGGGGTTTTCTCTTGTAGGGATTGTAATCCCTTGGAAGTCATTATTCCTATGTGCAGTGAGCGGAATAGTTATTACCGTACTTGCAGGGATTATACCGGGATATCTTGCCAGTAAATTACCCCCTATAGTTGCTTACAAACAAAGTGAACCATCCTTAGATAAATATAGTTTTTTAGTACGATGGTTATCACCAATTTTGTTAATTGCTTCAATCGCAGTATCAATATTTAACTATTTATATACGAAGGGACCTGAATGGATTTATCTTTTAACTGGTTTATGTTTCCTACTCTCCATGTTTATGGGGATTCCAGTCATTCTTTATTTGACTGTTAAGTTCATCTCGTTTATATCCAAACCTTTCCTCGGATCAGAAGCATTATTGGCAGGACGAAATGCCTTACGCCAGATGAGAAAAAATATACAAATAGCAGGCATACTGATGCTAGCATTTGTCATTGGTCTTACTGGTTACTTACTTTTTTCTTCCATAGCGATTCAAGCTGAAAAAGATATAAAAACTAGGTATCCAATGGACTATAAATTACAAGCTACTGATTCATCGCTTGAACCAGGATTTTCCAAAAGTTTAGAAGAACAAATTAAACAAATAGAAGGTGTAAGTTCAATATCCATTCCTACAGCACTATTTGGATTAACACTTAATCTTGACCAAAACCATATTAAAAACTGGAATGGTCAACTATTCAATATAAATGGTAAGAAACAAGTTCATATTAGCCTTAGAGCAATAAATATCAATGAAGTAACAAAATTTCATTCCATAAAGGTGCTAGAAGGAACAATTGATCAAGGAGCTTTACGTAATGATGGAGTTATCATTACAAAAAATTTAAAAAAACTTGGGTTTCAGCTGGGTGATTATATTCAAATAGGCCGTTATAACGAAGTGATTAAAGGAGAAAATTCTGGGCATCGATTCAAAATTGTCGGAATTATTGACAAAATGCCTGTTTTACCTTCTGATGAATATACAGCTTATACCGACAGAGAAAATCTTAAAAAATATTTTAAAATTAACACGATTGAACAAATTCAATATAATATTTCTAATCCATCCTTAAGTAGTGTTATTCAAAAAAAGATTGACAAGTTGTTAAATAACCCAAATTTTTCAAATGTTATACTTTATGACCGTCAAAAGGAACTTTTAACGTTACACCGGCAGGTACAACAAAGGCTATTTATTTTACTTGCTGCTGTGATTTTAACTATTTTCCTCGGTGTTATAGGATTGATGAATAACATAGCTAGTAGCCTAAGAGAAAGAAGTAGAGAGTTTGCGGTGCTCAGAGCGCTAGGAAGCCGACCAAACCAGGTAGTGAGATTAGCCTTGTTAGAAGGAGTAATCATTTCATTAGCCGGAGGGCTAATTGGAATTATATCAGGTCTTGTGTTTGGTTACCATGTATTAGCAGGTCTGGAGGCAAAAGAATATCTATTCCCATGGCTAATAGTTTTAATCGAATTGATCATAAGTCCTTTGATAGGGCTTGTTGCAGCATTTATACCTTCCATATGGATTTCTCGAATGAACCTTATCAAAACTTTGCACCAAGAATAAAACCTCTGAAGAGGGGTTATTCTTATAACAGCTCCATCAACTTATTCTTTTAAACTTGAACAATTAATACACGCAGAAGCAAGAGATAAGTAAAGATATCATACACCAAAAATAGATCGCTTTCATGAAGAAAACGGAAACAAATAGACTTAGTAAAATGAAAAGCAAAATCCGATAATAAAAGATTGTAAAGAAAGTGTTTTAGAGAAATAATAGAAAATGTAATGCTAATTTTTGGAGTTGACATTGAGCCATCCTCCCCTTGTATAGCTTTTTGAGACAGGCGCGGACTTAAAAGAAGTACAGAATCGTTCAGGACATGCCTTTCTCAAAACAGCCGGCGATGTGTATGCCCAAATCGAAGAAAAAACTGCACGTATGTTCGATGATTTTATATAAAAAAACAGCTAGGTGGCACAAATGTGGTCAAATGCCACCTAGCATCCTTAAAAATGCCCTTATTTCATGGTTAATTTCGCGACACACTCAACGTGTATCGAGTGCTAACGGTAGTTAAAATCCAATAATAAAAATGAGATGTATTGGTGTATCTTTGCTATTTAAATAAAGAATACCCGTGGTGCTAGATAAAATCAGACAAGCATAAAAAATAGCCCTTGCATGAGGATCTCCTTAAAATGAAAGTGCGACCAAACATTTAAAAGGAGAATTCACATGCAAGAGCACTTTCATTTTACAACAGATCGTGTCAAACTTCAAAAACAATATGCATCGATTTTGCTTTTTGTATCGGCTCAACTATCGAGTATCCAGATTCCTCTTCAACGCCGAAATTGTCATTTGTTGAAACAGAAAGACGAAGTCATCATCACCATCCATGTCCTTGGAAAGTTGTTGGGCTTCACTTCCGAACGGGCTTGGCACCGGTTTGTGATCGGTAATTTGTTTCCCAAGGCCTTGTTCCCTGAACGTTCTCGGTACAACCGTCGCTGCCGAGCGCTTAGCTCTGCGATCAAGTGGATTCGGCACCAGCTGGCCAAGCGCGGGCAACACCATGCGTATGCGGTCGTGGACAGCTTGCCGATCGAGCTGTGTCATTCAGCTCGAATGCATCGCGTCAAACGGTTTCGTGGAATCGCCGATATTGGCTATTGTGCTTCCAAAAAGATCGCTTTCTATGAGTTGAAACTTCATCTGCAGGCCACCGATCAAGGGCTTCCGATGGGATATGTCGTCACCGAAGCGTCTTGTCACGACCGGGTGGCCGCTGAAACCGTCATGACACAAATTCCACATCCGTATAACCTAGGTGACAAGGGGTATATCATCCAAAAGCTGCAAAAGAAGCTATACGAAGAGTACCGAGTCGCTTTTTGGAAGCCCGTTCGAAAAAATCAGCGAGTTCACCAATCAGACGCATGGAAACAATGGATGAAACGAAAACGCAAAGTGATTGAAACCGTGTTTTCGATTTTAGTCGATTCGTATCGGATCACCGAGATTCGAGCGAACTCGGTTTCTGGATTTGAAACGGCACTGGATAGTATTTTACTGGCTTACTCCCTTGTTGTTCTTGGGCTAGTTGAGCGTTAAGACTCGACTAGCACCACGGGTTATAGTTGCCTTTTTAGCAATATGTTTTGAAACATTATAAGGTAACTTAATCATATAATCACTCCCTTACCTCTTAAATTGTATAAATCAAACAAATTATCTTTTAAAAAATGTTTTGACCTCTTCAAAAGAAAAAATCCGAAGATATAATGATTTCCGGTTAGCACAGCTTAACGAAAACTAAATAACATGTTAACCACTAAAAAGCGAGATCCGCAGGTTACATGTTGCTATCAATTTATTGATACACATGTTCTGCGGATTTTTTCATTACTTTAACATCGACGAAAGGGGTGAAAAGCATCAATGGATGAGAAAAATCAATATTACAGTTTGCTTGAAGAATGCCTAAAAATTTGTACAAAATATGGATTTTCCCAAGAGATTATAGAACTTTTTAAAATTTTATATCTGAAGGTGGGGAGCAAATGAAGCCATCTTTCACTGAATTGAAGGTTCCGGGGCATGAAACAAAGATCATTATCAAGAAACGTCCACATGTAAAAGAAAAAACTTTAAGTGTACAGCTTCAATTCCATTTAGAAGCAAATAACGTTAAAAAAAATACTAAAAGTGTATAAAACCGAATTTTCCCGTCAATGATTGTTAACAAAAATTGACGGGAGGACTTTTGGTGAAAATTGATTTAAAAATTGGGAAAGTAACGTTTAGTGAAGAATTGCCGAAAGAATCGAAATTGTGGTTAGAACGCTTAATCGAAAAGATTCTTTTGAATGAAATAAGCACAGATTTAACATTACAGGCTTCTATTTTGGCAAGAAACATGAAAAACGAAAAAATTTTGGACAAGGAGAGTAGTTAATTCATGCTAAACGTAGTGACAAAATTGAAAGTTTTATATATGCGTGTTAGTTCAGATAATCAGAGTGAAGAAATGCAGCTCAATGCTGCAAAGCGTTATTTAGAGCAATATAACTCTGATGAGGTGCTAATCCTTTGCGATCACGGTATATCAGCAACCAAGTTACCTCTTCACAAACGTCCGCAACTGGTAAAATTGCTTGATTTAGTTCGAGAGGACAAAGTGGATACACTACTTGTTTATCAACGTGATCGCTTAGCTCGTGATTTCTACGAGTATTTAACAATTATCTCAGAGCTAATCAAACATAACGTAAATGTTATTTTTACAGCTTCTGATTCACCACAATTTAATAAAGATATTGTTTTAGAAGGAGCATATGCTATCTTTGCACAACATGAAGGCCATCTGATTAATAAACGTACATCTGATGCAAGAAAACAAGCACCCCATCGCATATTCGGATATGACGTTACTAAAACAGAGAATGGTCGTTCCTATTCAATAAATGAAAAACGTGGTGAACTTGTTAAACAACTATTCTCTGTGTCAAGGCCGATTATTTTTTCCCCAAAATCGCCGGTTTAAAATTCCCCAGAAGGACCTTTCATTGATCCTTCTGTTTTTCTTGTTGGATCCTCTTTTCCCGTAATCGATAGCTTTCCCCCTTTAGGTTGAAAATGATGGAATGATGCAGTAATCGATCTAACATCGCTGTCGCCAAAACCGAGTCTCCCACGATTTCTCCCCATTCCCCGAAGCTTTTGTTGGAGGTGAGGATAATCGGGGCATGCTCGTACCGACGAGCGATCACTTGAAATAAGTAATGAGCGCTGTTCGGGTCCAGTTTTAGGTACCCCATTTCATCAATAATGAGAACGGTTGGCTTCACAAAGACACGAAGCTTTTTCTCCAACTTTCCTTCCTGGTCGGCTCTTCTTAACTGATTGACCAAATCGTGAGCGGTAATAAAATACGTTTTATACCCTCTTGCGATCGCCTCCATTCCAATCGAAATGGCCAGATGTGTCTTTCCAATCCCCGGTGGACCGAGAAAGAGGATATTTTCTTTCCGGTCAATAAAGGACAACGTAAGCAGCTCTCGAATCCGGCGCTCATCCACCGAAGGCTGCGCGGTAAAATCAAACGTATCGATCGTCTTGCGATACGGCAGTTTGGACAGCTTGATGAGCGTTTGGATCGATCGTGCCTGTTTTTCGACGATTTCTGCCTCTAATAAGCGGAATAAAAACTCTGAATATGATATATTATGAGTAGAGGCGTATTCTGCCATGGCGGACCATCGCTCCGCCATGACAGGCAAATGGAGTTGGTGGCAATACTCGTGTATGCGTTCTTTCATGAGCTTTCCCCTCGCAGGAATGCGTCATAAACGGACAATGGACGAGTATCCACTTCCATCGAAACAGGCGAAATGGTGGCGGCCATTTCTGTCTGTTTCTTTTTTATTTTTTCAGCGAATGAAATCACTTTTTTCTGTTGGTCCACGTGAGAAATCTCCTTCCCTCGAAAGTACAATCGAATATCTCCATTTAATCGCTCCTTCACTAGAATTTCTTTGCCTGCATACTCCGCCGATAAGAGCCATTGCTCCCCTTTATACGAGAAACTGCCATCCCAATGCACTTTCCGATAGGAAAGATAGCTCGTATCGTAATCTTTCAACGGGAGAGGTTTGAGTGACTCCTCGGCCCAACGCTCTTGCGGAGAAATACCGGTAGTGGCGTTTGGCTTCCGATTCGCCACTTGATCGAGCCAACGATGTAAAAGGAAATTTAATTCTTCGATGCTTTCAAACGATGTTCCTACATAGAAGTGATCCATAATATACTGAATGGCTCGTTCGACTTTTCCCTTTGTCTGGGCCCGGTAGGGCCGGCATACTTTTGGAATAAATCCGTAGTAACTCGCAAATTCAGAAAATCGCTTATTCCATTTCACCACTCCTTGTTCTCGCCCGTCTGTAACGGTCTTCATATTGTCAAATAACACCTTCTTCGGAACCCCACCAAAGTACTTGAAGCTCTGAATCAGGCATTCCATTAAGTGCTCCTGGTCCTGGCTGGTCGTAAATACCGCGTATTTCATCCGCGAATAGCCTAACGTGGCCACAAATAGCGATAACTTGACTTTTTTCCCTTCGATCACGACCTCCCCAACTTCTTTCCAATCGATTTGCATTTGTTCGCCAGGAAGCGTTTCATAGCGAACGGTGTATTTCTTTTTCGCCGTCTCTCGGAAAGGTTTCATATAGTCTTTTAAAATCGTCTTTCCTCCCGTATAGCCCTGTTGTCGAATTTCAAAAAACAACTTTTCGCTATTAAACACCCCATCTTCTAACATCCGTTTTTGAAGATACGGTTTAAATGGATCTAACTTGCTTTTTCTTTGTTTTCGCTTGGATTTGGAAGGAGGATTGGGGGAGTGAATATATTTTCGGACGGTTTTCCGATCGATCCCCAATTCGTAACTATTCACCCCCGTGCTAGTGTGTAAAAAGCCCAGCACAAATAGGGCATTTCTGTCATAGAAAATGCCCTACGTAGCGGAAAGAACACGATCTATCGTTTCACCTGTCAACAGAAGACACAACGAGTCCCACACGTTTTTTTCGTGCTTTGTGAGTGTGGAAACGATGCTTCTTGCGATGCAAAACGACTGCGCGAACGTTTCCTGACGAAACGTCCCTGAGATGTTCTCTTTGACTTTGACCATGCGAAGATCTCGTTCGGCTTGGTTGTTGTCAAAGGGAACGTGAGCTTCACGCAAAAAGCGCAGCGCTTCTTCCTTCCGTTTTTGAAGTCGCCGAATGAAGGAGAGCGCTTTTTTTGGCAACGGTGTCATCCCTTCCAACCGATGTTGCGCTTTCGCGAGTGTGCGATCATACACGCGCTCCCAACGTTTCGCTTCTTCTTCAGGAAGAAAGCCACCATGTTGTTCGACCACTTGTTTGGCGGATAATAGAAACGTGGTCATCCGTTTTGCCCATGTATGCCCTTGTTCGATGAACCCTTTCAAGTCACGTAAATGATGGGCATGACAAAGGGCATGCGTGGCTTCGGTGTATCTGGGATACGTACCGAATGCATCATGCATCATCGTTCCTTTATATTGTGGAAGAATCCCGATTTCATCGGTTGCTTTCTTTCCACGAGAAGCGTGAGGAGCTAAGTATGTATATGCAGATGTACAGGCGACATGAACCCAGGCCTGTTTGCCATCGATCCGCAAGCTCGTTTCATCCACATGCAAGATATCCGATGGAAGCAATGCTTCCTCGATGATGTCCATGTTTGGTTCGAGTGCTTCGCGTCCTCGTTTGACCATATTGACAAGTGTTCCTGTGCTGATCGGATGTTGATATAACTCTTCCATCATGTCACGTAAACGTTGATATGGAATCATTTGTATATTGTATAAATACACGACAAGCGCCGTGAGCCGTGGACCATATTGCACATGATTGGTGACGTGTGATGGGAACTCGGCTTGTTGTACGCACCGACAGTGCGGGCATGATTTCACTTCGCGTTCATGTTGTGTGACTTCCATCGTCACGGGAGGCAGATCAAACACTTGACGGACATCGACTTTGAACGGTTTTACGTCACGTAAAGAAGCCCCACATCCTTGACACGTATGGACGCGATGAACGACACGATGGTGTGGATGTTCCACTTGACAGAGCGTCGTTCCCTCATGTCCCTCCTGTCCGCCAGGCTTTTTGCCAGACGGTTCACGAGAGGAGCGCTTTTTCTCGAAACGGTCAGAAGATGGGGGCAGATGGCTATTAGAGCTGTTTTTTTTCGTGCGTGCTTCCAGCTCTTGAACGCGATATGTCAGTTGTTCATTTTCTTTACGTAGCTGTTTGTTTTCTTGACGCAAATGTTCATTTTCTTGAATGAGTTGATGAATGAGCTGTTTTTGTTGTTGGACTTTGCCCATTAAGCTCTCAACTGTAAATACAGCTTGTTGTACCGTCAACATGCGATTCACCTCCTTGTCTATCAATATTCACATCATAGACAAGGAAAGAAAAAAATATTCAGCTCACTTTATGATGTGGCTGAATAGTTACCCCAATTCCCTCGCAATATCGGAAATACTCATTCCCCTTTCATACATCTCTTTGATCATAAAAAATTCCCCTCTCGTAATCATGAACCATAGCTCCTCTCATTGACACTATGGTTCTATTGTAAGTGGGGAATTTTATTCCGGCTATATTGGGGATTTTATCATCGGCTTTAACACTCTGAAGCTGCAAATGTTGAAAACCTTGAAGAATTTCTAATCTTATTAACCAAATATAAAAAACTATTGGGGCGAAAAGTTGAAGATGTGCTAAAGATATTAAAACAACCGTTCTACGCTGGTTACTACATGAGCCAGAACGAATATCATCATTTACCACATGTTCCCGCGATTATCACACTCGATGAATATAAGAGTGTAAATAAAAAATTGGAACAATTAGAAAAGCAATATTATGAACTTAAAGCACAAACACAAGATAGTGCATTGATTAGACCTATATGTTTCATTTGTAACAACGAAATGTCATTGAAAATGAATGCAGTGGGTACTGAAGGATACTTTGTATGTAGCAGAAACCATAAATTAGTCGATATTCCAATTAAACAACTTAATGATATTATTAACGAAATTGTAACAGAAATATTGAACAACCTAAATATAAACGAACTGGAAAAGAAATGCCTTTCGTTTCTCACTTCGTTAAAAAAAGAAAATGATCGGGATAAAATAACTTGTTTACAAGCCATTCGAAATATTGAATACAAGTTGTGTACAACATACAACCTATCCAAACCTTGCAATGAAGCCAAAAAGCTCATGGCAGAACTAAGTGTGTTAGAGTCGAAGTTATCAAATATTGTGCAAAAAGAGCAAAAAATAAATGAGTGCTTACGGGAAATCAATGAATTAGTGCGACTAATCCAGTTAGTACTACAGGAAAGTCTAGAAGGTCATGAACGTCGCTTGTTAGCGAAAATGATTATTAAAAACTTAATTGTCCATCATGAATATGTAACTTGTGAGTTATTTTTCCACGAATTTTTCAAATCGGAGGTTTTAACATGACAATACCCAAATCAAATAAAGGGATCGGTTATATTCGCCGCTCCAGTCATAAGCAACTGGATAACCATTCTATTGAAATTCAAAAGCGCGAGATTGAAATAAGAGCAAAGGCTGAAGGTTACGAAATTATTCAATGGTGTATTGATGACGCAGTTAGTGCCTATCGAAAAACCGCTGCGGATCGACCAGCCATGCGGGAGCTTTTTATGTACATTATTAATAATGAGGCTGATGCTGTTTTCTTCTACGAAGAAAGCCGAATAGACCGTACATTCAACAGCTTTGTAACACAAATTTATAATCCTATTAAAGCTCTTAAACCAAATTGTAAGTTTTTTTGTACTACAGTTTCCGGCGAGTGGGACGCACACAATACGATAACAGAAATGAAATTGTTATTTGCTGGACAGGAATCCATCATTAAATCCAAACGGACTAAAGATACTCAAAATGGTTTACTAGCTAAAAAAATCCGTCCGGGTAGCAGAACACCGTTTGGTTATAAAAAAGTCATCGTTGATAAAGAAACCGGTTATAAAACATTTATTCCCGACGAAAATGCCCCTATTGTCTTACTCATTTTTTATCTATCTTCTTGGGGATATAGCAATGAAAAAATTGCAAAACTTCTAAACGAATGTAATGTTCCTTCACCAACTGGAAACGGATGGCATGAAAATACAATAGATGCAATCTTACATCGTTATATCTATGCTGGTCACTTAACTTGGAACGTCCGAAAAAGTGCTCATTCTAGTTCCCGTAAACCGAAAGAAGAAATCAATTTAATTGAAAATGTATATGAACCTATTGTGCCACCTCATCTTTGGCATCTCGTCAATGAAATGAGAGAACTCAAAAAACAAACGAAACAATTTGATACGCCGTTTTATTTACGCGGTATTGCTTATTGTAAAAATTGTGGGATTTCTTTAAAGACTAAAGTTGACACACCTAGCAAGTCAGCTAAAAAATATATGAAATATGTTTGTCCGAACTGTAAACAAAAAATCGATATGGATGCCGTTCATGAAATTGTATTTAAACGCTTCTCTACTCAATGGACTCAACAGTTTTATAAGATGAGAAGCCATGCTCAGAGACTACTTCTTCAATGAAAAAAAATCTTACGTACAGAGGAAGAGTCGTTAAAAAAACAGAAAGAGATGCTATTATACAATGAACGAATGATTGAGGGGAACAATGAAAAGCGTGCGTTTTTAAAACATATTTCTTCTGCAAAAGAAAAAATGCAGGAAAAACTTGCACAACTGCATTCCGTTATGGAACAAATTGATTTACTGTTGAACAACGATGAGATTGACAAGGTATTTCAACGCTTTGAACGTTTAACATCTTTAAATCAATTCAGTGATATTGAGAAACGTACACTATCACTAATGTTCATTAACCGAGTCGACATACATTTTGCAAGCAGACGAGTAGATATTGATTTCCGTTTATCCCCCTTTGTAGGACTGGAAAATGAAATTAAACAACTTACCGAAAATCACTCGTTTAAATTAAACGCCTAACCGAAAAATTATTTTATCTTCCCATACTTACT
This sequence comes from Anoxybacillus gonensis, assembly GCF_001187595.1. Taxonomy (GTDB): domain Bacteria; phylum Bacillota; class Bacilli; order Bacillales; family Anoxybacillaceae; genus Anoxybacillus; species Anoxybacillus gonensis. The sequence continues at coordinate 275,704 of NZ_CP012152.1, read as the reverse complement.
CCATGCACCATGTCAAAAAGCCTTGATAAACAAGGCCTTTTGACATAATTAACTCGGTTAGTTGTCTGTCTAGGTATACCAAGACAGGTAACTAAACGAACCCTCAATTTACTTTATGGGTAAAAAACCGAAAAATTAAACCACTAATTTATTTAATTTTTTTTAAAAAAACCTTCAAATATAAAAAATCGAAGGTATAATGTATTCAAAATTAAGGCCTTAAAGAGAATTTCTTTTGGAAAGTAAATCAAAAATTAGAAAGCACAATTGAGATAAACAAACTCAAAAAATACTGATTTTGTAACCCGACAAAAAGCGAAAACCGCAGAGGTTACTAAGCCACTTAAATGTATGTGGATGTGGCTGAGTACTCTGCGGTTTTTTATTTTTAAATGAAAGGAGCAAACCATTATGAAGAAAACGTTAAATTCCATAGAACGTGTTTATAGTAACCCTAAAGTAACCTTTTCTGAACTTATTAAATCCATCATCAATAATAAAATCGATGAAATTGTCAATAATGCTAAGAAGGTGAACACTGCTACATCTCAATTTAACAAGGAAGGATTGAATGCGAAATGAGATGTGGCGTTTATGTTCGAGTGTCTACTGATAAGTTAGAGCAACAAGCTTCTTTACAGTATCAAAAAGAATTATTTTATAACTATATCGCAGATAAAGGTTGGGATTTGTACGAATTTTACATTGATGTCGAATCAGGAACTACAGCAAAACGCAAAAATTTGCAGCGATTAATTGACGATGCAAGAAACAAAAAAATCGATGTTATTCTAGCCAAAGAGCTTTCACGTTTAGCGAGAAACGGAGAACTATCCTATCAAATCAAAAATCTTTGCGAAAATCACGGGGTTCACATCATTACGCTGGATGGAGCTATTAACACCTTACAAGGAAACACACACATGTTCGGACTTTATGCTTGGATGTATGAACAAGAAGCTCAACGTACAAGTGAACGAGTAAAAGAAACTCTCAAGACTCGTGCTCGGAATGGACGCTTCAAAGGCTCTGTTCCTCCATACGGATATACAGTCAAAGACGGAAAATTGTATGTTCGAGATGATGAAACTCCAAACATTGTTCGCAGAATTTTTCATGAATATTTAAGAGGCGATGGCCGAGATGTAATAGCAAGAAGACTTTATAACGAAGGGGTGCCAACACCAGCTGAAGTAGCTGGAAAAAAGAATGCAGGTGACAAGTGGAATGATTCCACTATCAAACTCATTTTAACGAATCCACACTATACCGGTGATTTGGTTCAAGGACGTACAACTACCGTGAGTGTCACAAGTAACAAACGAAAAAAGGTGTCTGATGAGGAGTTAATTATTGTTCCAAATGCTCATGATGCGATTATTCCAAGGGACATATTTGAAGCTGTACAGCATCAGATGAAATTACGTTCAAAAACCATCCCTGCTCCAAAACAACACCTATTTACGAACATTGCCTATTGCGCTGACTGCGGTAGCGGAATGTGGTATCGAGCAAATCGGAAAGGATACGTCTGTGGTGGATATGCCAGATTCGGCAAAAAAGCTTGCAGCAGCCATGTCATCAAAGAGGAAGTGCTTAAACAAACGATCATTAATGACATCCAGTCTCTCATGCAGCAAATTGATAAGGAACATTATTTAAAACAACTCGAAGAAAAAGCAAAACAATCTCAACTTTCCGTCCAAAAGAAACTGGATAAAATAAACAAACAAATTGATGTTTTAAAAGCACGAAAACGCAAATATATCGAGATGCTCGCCGATGACAAAATCACCCAAGAGGATTATCAAGATATGATTGAAGCAAACAACAATGAAATTAACGAGCTTGTCGTTTCAAAAAAAGAACTCGAATCTTTGTTATCAAGCAATAAAGTTGTTGAGAACATCCAAAAGTTGAAACATGAATTAGCTCAATTTTTAAATTTTGATGAATTAACACCGGAAATTTTGCATCGTTTAATTGATCGTATTGAAATTAAAGCGGATGGAACTCCAAAAATCTTTTATCGATTCTCCGCTCCGAAAATTGAATAAAAGCAGGAAACAAAACCGTTTCCTGCTTAATTTTCTCTCAAAACTATCTGCGAGACGCACTCAACGTGCATCGTATGCGGGAACATGTCGACCGGCTGGACTTCGATCGTTTTGTATCCACCGTCTTCTAATATGCGCAAATCTCGTGCGAGTGTTGCGGGATTGCATGAGACGTAGACGATTCGCTCCGGTTTCATGATGATCATCGTTTGTAGCAATGATTCATCACAGCCTTTTCGAGGAGGATCGACGACGATACAGTCAGCTCGCACTCCTTGCTCGTACCATTTTGGGATGATGACTTCCGCCTCTCCGACCGCAAATTCAACGTTTGTTATGCCGTTTAGTTCAGCGTTTCGTTTCGCATCGGCAATCGCTTCAGGAACGATTTCGACCCCGTACACTTTTCTCGCGTTTTTTGCTAAAAAGAGTGAAATCGTTCCGATGCCACAATACGCATCAATGACTGTCTCCTTCCCAGTCAACTCCGCGTATTCCAGCGCTTTTTCATACAGTACTTTCGTTTGCTCAGGGTTTACTTGATAAAAGGAACGGGCAGAAATCGCAAACCGAATGTCGCCGATATAGTCATACATATATTCCGATCCCCAAAGCACGCGCGTATGCTCTCCCATAATGACATTGGTCCGCTTCGGGTTTATGTTTTGCACAATGGACTTCACGTTCGGAACACGTTGTACAATTGCTTCAACAATTTTCTTTTTATGCGGCAACTCCTCGGTGCGTGTAATTAAAACGACCATCACTTCCTTTGTCGTTGCCCCATAGCGTGCCATAATATGACGAAGCACACCTTTATGCGTCTGTTCATTGTAGGCTGGGATGTTATATTGCTCGCAAATTTGTTTGACGGTTTGCACGACGATATCATTCATTTCTTGTTGGATCAAACAGGCGTCCATGTCGATAATGTCGTGGCTACGCTCTTTATAAAAACCCGCCACAAGCCCACCTTCACGCTCACCGACAGGTACTTGCGCTTTGTTTCGATACCGCCACGGATCGTTCATGCCGAGGACAGGGTGAACGGTCGCATGTTCAATTTTCCCGATGCGAGCGAGCACTTCTTTGACATGTTTATGTTTTGCTTTCAGCTGTCCCTCGTAACGAATATGTTGCAGCTGACATCCACCGCATTGTTTATAAATCGAACAAGGAGCATCGATGCGATCTTCGCTTTGTTCATATAGCTCGATTAAACGGCCAAAGCCGTACCCTTTTTTCACTTTGACAACTTTCACTTTCGCTTTTTCGCCTGGTAAACCGTTCGGAACGAAAATTGGAAAACCATCAATTTTTGCTACTCCTGCGCCGTCGTGTGTTAAATCTTCAAAAATGACATCGTAATATTCATTTTTTGCTACTGGTGCTTCCATATTTCTTTCCCCTTCCGCAAAATTGCTGTCAAGATTGTAGCATAGTCGAATAAAAAAGAACAGGTTTATTCCCCTGTTCTCATTTGTTCAGCTTTTTCTTTCGGAACAAATACGTTTATATGACGGTACAAGTTGACAAATTCCCCTGGAAGCATTCCGCCATACTCACCATCTAAATTGAGCTGCATATTTTCTTCCGTATACACTTTTACGCGATTTGCTTTTGTATAAATGATGTGTGGGTCGTGAATATGTTCGCCACGTAGTGCGAGCGTTGCAATTTTAATAAATTCTGCTAAGTTCGTTTCTTTTAAAATAATTAAATCAAACATGCCGTCATTTAACGATGAATTTGGGGCTAATTTTTCAAAGCCGCCAACAGAGTTCGTCAGCGAAACGAGAAAAAGCATCACAGCGCCTTCAAACATTTTGCCATCATACTCAATTTTCACATGAACAGGATGAAGGGAAGGAAGCATCTCAATTCCTTTCAAATAGTAGGCAAGTTGACCAATCATCGTTTTTAATTTACTTGGCACTTCGTACGTTAATTCCGTTAAGCGCCCACCGCCTGCGATGTTAATAAAATAATGTGTTTTTCCTTCGTTTGTCACTGCCCCAATGTCAATCGGCACCGCTTCCCCATTTACGATCACATCACACGCTCCTTCAATCGAACGTGGCACGCCGATGGCACGGGCAAAGTCGTTCGTCGTACCGACTGGAATAATGCCGAGGTTCGGGCGATATGAAGCCTCAGCTAGCCCGTTTACTACTTCGTTAATCGTTCCATCCCCACCTGCGGCAATGACGAGATCAAATTCGCGTTCTACCGCTCTTCTTGCGGCCTCTGTCGCATCCCCTGCCCCTGTTGTCGCATGACACGATGTTTCATATCCTGCTTGTTCAAGTCGAATCAGTACATCAGGCAAATGTTTTTTAAATATTTCCCTTCCTGACGTCGGATTATAAATAATACGTGCTCGTTTCATCCTCATCATCCTATTTGTTTTATTTTTCCACTATTTAACATCATACCAAATTTTCATTCATGTTGCAACGAACAAAAGAAAGCCGACTCAAATGAGCCAGCTTACGAAAACATTTCATACCAAATTTTTATCACAGTCGCTACAATTAATACAAGCAAAATGTATTCCAACACTTTTGTGTTCATTTTTTGACTCCATTTTGCCCCGATCGGCGCCGCTAGTAAACTAGCAATGACCATCACAAGCGATGGAATGAGGAGCATATGCCCCCCCATCACTTTTCCAACCGTCGCCCCGATCGATGAAATGAATGTAATTGCCACCGATGAACCGATCGCAATGCGCGTTGGCACTTTTAAAATGACGAGCATAATCGGTACAATAATAAACGCTCCTGCTGCTCCGACGATACCGGAAGCAATTCCGACAATAAACGATAACATAACTGCATACAATCGGTTAAATGCAAGTTGCTCTACCGCCACATGTTCGCTCCCCTTTGGCTTTGGAAAAACATGAATACGGCTGCAATCGAAATACCTGCTGAGCCAGCTCCAACAATTGCTACTTTCACATCGTAGACGTTCGCCATCGTTCATCGCTCCTTTTTGTATCCGCTTTCAATTTTGTTTTCTTAACTTAATTACATTGTATATGTTGTTAAACTATATACCCATAGGGGATTTCCCTTATCTTTTGATGCAAACAAAAAAGAGCGGCAAACACCGCTCTACTACGCTTTGTACCATTGATCATTCATTTGTACACCTGCTGCTTTAAATAACGTATATACTGGGCAACGCGCTTCGACTTTTTCTTTCAGTTGCATTATACGTTCTTCACTTTCGTTCGTTTTCACAGCTACTTCGACAGACACATTGTCAAAATAAGGACGAACAGATGGATCCCCCATAAATCCGCGCGGGTCAAACTGTCCCTTTACTGTAAAAGTCATGTCTTGTAAATCAAAGTTCATCTCCCGCGCCACGACGCGAGCAGTCACATTTTCACATGCCGCAAGCGCTCCAAGTAACATTTGAAGTGGATTTGCTCCTAAATCTTGTCCTCCCATTTGTTTCGCTTCATCAATCACAAATTCATGTTTTCCAGCCTTTGCCCGTGTTGTCATTCCTTCAGTAGTTGCTTGAACGATAAATGTCATTTTATTCATGCTAATCAGCTCCCTTTCTTAGTTGTTTTATTGTTTAAACCAATATTGATTTGCTATTTTTCCGTAGTAAGCGATCGACTGTTGTTGAACGATAAAAGCGAGAGTAACAATGAGTGCTGCTTCTGCACCGAAAGATGTTGCAGCTAAGCCGATCGCAATCGATAAATTACGCAAAACGGTACCGTTGACAAGCGCGATGCCGTCTTCACGATTAAAAAATTGTTTAGCTACCAACGTGCTAATCACATAGTTAACGAAATAGAAAAGTAACAATACCGCCAACGCGATGACAATAAGCTGTAAGTTAGATACGATCATTTTTGCTCGCATGCTAATGCTGACAAATACTACATATAGCATGGCCCATATACTTAACGGCGCAAAGTTTGGCTTTACTTGTTTTTGAAATTGCTCTGGCGTATATTTTCTCATTAGCCATTTAAATGTAACATGCCCGAGAATCATTGGTACAAACACAACGAGTAAAATCGTACGGAACGTTTCCATCACGTTAATGTCAACGTATTTTCCAACCATTACAAGCAAATACCATGGTGTTAACAAAGAGCCAAGCACGAGGCCAAATACAGTTAACTTTACAGCTGCTGCCATATTTCCTTTTTGAATCGCTGTCCATGAAATCGTCATTCCACTCGTCGGAAGAAGCGCGGACAGGGCAAGTCCTGCAAACATGATCGGATGATGTTGCAACATCGTCTTTCCGATCAAAAAAGCAATAAATGGAATAATAATAAAATTGATAACGATGGAAGCAAACAATATTTTCTTTTCTTTTAAATGAGTTAATTCCTTCCATTTAAAACCAACCATCGTTGCATAAATCATGATAATTGTTGCAAACAAAATGGTCGACTTTAAAAAACTCGTATCTACAAACGTTCCTACGATAAATCCGAACAACAATGTTGCTGGAACGCTAATGAGTAAATGTTTTTGTGGGAAAAAATATAATTTTTTCATTCGTGTCCCCCTTTCTTATATACCCCGTTAGGTATTTACACTTATACTATAAGGGGTATATAAGAACTTTGCAACCTTTTTCACAAATTCGTCATATTGTTATCGCTTTCACTCCTCTACATGTAAATTTCCTTTTTTCTGTTTTTGTTTTTTATGTCGTTTTCACCTGTTTTTCATCGGGATTTGGTATGATGAAAGAAAAAAAGGTGAGAAGAATGAAAGTGTTGCTTGCAGAAGATGATGTATATTTAGGTGAACTGATCGTCCATTTGTTGAAGAAAAAAGGTGTCGAACATGTTGATTGGGTACAAGAAGGAGAAGATGCTTACGATTATGCACTCGCTTCGTTTTATGATGTGATTATTTTAGATTGGATGTTACCAAACGGTGATGGCGTTAGCGTATGTCAACGTTTAAGAAAACATGGCTATCACGGAGCCATTTTAATGTTAACAGCGAAAGATGCGGTACAAGACCGCGTCGAAGGGTTAGAAGCCGGAGCAGATGATTACTTAGTAAAGCCGTTTGAAATCGATGAGCTCATAGCACGCCTTAAAGCGTTATCGCGGCGCACATTTGCACCAATTCAAGAAGAAATTGTCCGCTGGGGAGCGTTTGAAGTCAACCGTACAACTCATACATTGACGAAAAATGGAGAACAAATGATATTAACCCCACGTGAATTTCAACTACTCGATTTATTACTGCAAAACAAAGGTCGGGTGTTAACGCGCGACATTATTCTTGATCGTATTTGGGGTTATGACGCAGACGTCTCGATGAAAACGATTGATGCAACCGTGAAGTTGTTGCGTAAAAAAATTGGAGATGAACAACAACAGCTCATTAAAACGGTGCGCGGGGTGGGATATACCATTGAAAAATAACATTCGTTCTTTTTTCAATCATTCCGATATGTTTCACCGCACACAATGGCGCTTAACTGCCACATACAGCGGGATTCTTATCGTGTTTTTAGCCATTTTTATTGCGGTTGTTTCTTTCCTTATTCATACCGTCATGACAAATGACCAAGAGCGACGCATTCGTATGCTCGCTGAACAAGAAGGACAAACGATTCAAACCTTGCTTACAGAGCAGCCGTTCATCGGTTGGCCAACAGATCAAAATGTCATTTTTTTAAGTGAAGACCAACTGTTTTTTTACGTCGTGGATGCACGCGGACGGTTGATGATGGGGGATGAAGTGAATAAAGGATTGCGACCGCTTCTCCTCTCTACACTTCAACCGTGGACGCCAGAAAAAAATGAATTAAGATATGTAGACATTCATATCCCTCACCATCAGCACGAATTGAAACGATTTCGTGCCGATGAATTAAAAATATTAACTGTCGCTCGCCCCTTAATTGTCGATCGACAACTCGTCGGCGTGCTATATGTCGGTATGGATGTGACAAGCATGTTTCGTTTGCTCAAATGGTCAACATTCATTTTACTCAGCCTCGGCGTGTTATTTATCGCGGTCGCTGTTGCTTTTAGCTATTTCATGTCTAAACGTGCGCTCGTTCCAATTCAAGACGCATACAATCGCCAACGTCAATTTGTCGCCGATGCTTCTCATGAACTGCGGACGCCACTTAGCGTCATTTTTTCTTCTGTAGAAGCATTGAAAATGGATATGTCGTTAACGTCCGATGCATTTAGTCGTAAAACGATTGAACGTCTAGGAGATGAGACAAAACGAATGACTAACCTCATTAACGACCTTCTCACCCTTGCACGAACAGACGACGCAAAGCTTCAGATCGAAAAAAAACCGTTTGATTTGCAGGCATGTGCCCAACATACGCTGCATTCGTTACAAGAGCTTGCAAATAAAAAGAACATTACGCTTCAGTTTCATACGTCTGAACAAATTGAATTCGTCGGGGATGAAGATAAATGCACACAGCTGTTGTACATTTTGCTTGATAATGCCATCAAATATACTCCTGAAGGTGGAACAGTTTCCCTTTCTTTCAAACAATATGTGACGAAACAACGAAAAGTTGTAGAAATTTCCGTTTCTGACACAGGGATTGGCATTGCACCTGAACACCTTCCTCATATTTTTGATCGCTTTTACCGTGCAGACAAAGCGCGAACACGGCAAATTGGCGGCCACGGTCTTGGACTTTCCATCGCAAAATGGATTGTTGAAGCACATAACGGACACATTCAAGTTGAAAGCGAAGTGGGGAAAGGAACAACATTTACTCTCACTTTTCCGAATGAACGTGCATAAATGTCGCACGTTTTTTTCTTTTTCACCTAATTTTCTCTTTTCGCTTGTACAATTCAAACTGTAAACAACAAAGGAGGTGAGTGATGTGAAAAAACGAACCCTTTTCTTTTTGCTAGGTGGACTAGTTGTCGTCGCCGTATTCGCACACGTCGCTACTTATTTCATTCACATCGGTTGGAGCGGACGAATGCCGGCAGAGCACATGATGGGAATGGGGAAACATCATCGCGCATTTGGCCACCACGGTCCACAAATGATGCGACCACACGGCATGCCAATGTTCGGATGGATTCCTTTCCTTATTCAGTTGGCATTCGTCATCATCGGATGGATCGTGTGGAAAACGACGAAAAGCGGCGGCAAATGGATTGGCGGGGCGCTCATGGCGATCGGGCTCGTTGGTCTTTTACCGAAAGCGTTGCTTGCTGTCCTAGCTATTGTTGCAGCTTACGTGTTGTTTAGAAGCAAAACGAAACCAGCGCCTGCATTTGAACCGTTCGTTTCACCTATTCAAAACCATAGCTTTTTAGATGAATGGGAAAAAACAATAAACAAGGAGGAAAAATAAGATGGGTATTTTTAAACGCGTCAAACATGTCGTCCTTGCCGACTTACATGACATCATTGACAAATGCGAAGATCCGATTCGCATGACGAAACAATACATTCGTGAACTAGAAGAACAGCTTGAAAAAGCACAACAAGCATTAGCGCAGCAATTCGTGTTAGAACAAAAATATGAACGTTTGATCGCAGATGCGAAAGAAATGATTGAAAAACGTGCTCGTCAAGCAAAATTAGCCGTTGAAAAAAATGAAGAGCCGATCGCAAAAATGGCTCTTCAAGAAAAAATCGCTTATGAAAAAAAATTAGAGCTATATACGCAACAATACAATACATTAAAAGAAAAAACAACTGTTTTAACAGAAAAAGTGAAGCAACTGTACGAAACATATGAGCAATTAAAGCTAAAACAAGTGCAGTTAATGACGCGCTTTTATGTTGCCGAGACGATGAAACAAATGGACGAAGCGATGACGTCTTTTCATTACGATCATGTCATAAAAGGTTTTGCGCGTATGGAAGAAAAAGTAATGTTACTTGAAGCAGAAGCAAAAGCTCGCTCTGTCATTCAAACGATGCCCCCTCAATCATTTGATGTAGAAGTCGAGCAACAACTAAAGCAATTAAAAGGCGAGTAATACAAAAGGTGTCCCTCTCCGGACACCTTTTGTATGTTATGTCGTCCATTCATCATGAATAATTCCAACGAGTTTCCATTGACCGTTTTCTTGTTCAAAAACGAGGCGCAAACTTCTCCAATCCATGCCGCTATACTGTGGGTCAAAGCCTGTGAAATGAAATTCGATAAATGATCCGTTTGGATATGCTTGTTGAATGTTGTTAATCATATTTCCTGTCCCAACAACAACATTATTTCCGATCATATGTGGATTCGCAAAATCTACATCATAGACGAAACGATCAAAATAGTCTTGAAACGTGAATTGAATAGGATCGCCTGAACCGTCATATACTCCCCATTGATATACTTGCGTCGAAGCCCAAAGGGAAGGAAGCTGAGAAGCAGAAAACTGCAAATCATTTTGGACATCGACATGTCCATATGGACTAAACCGCACCCCAGCTGTCGAATGGACATAAGAAGCAAGTGTATTCATATCTTTATTTTTTAACGCGGTCACAACATCTAACGCGACAGATAAAAGAGAAGAAGAAATTTTCTTTTCCTCGGTTTTTAATTGCTCGTTTTCTTTTTGAAGCTGTTTATTTTTTTCTTGCAGTTGTTCAATGGCAGATTGTTGTTTTTCAATCGTTCGTTCTAACTGTTTCACGTTCGATGGATCTTGCCCATTCGCGCATCCCGCAAGCAAAAGGAGAAAGCTAATCACGATCCGTTTCACCATCTCACATCCTTTTTCTTTTAGTATATCACTTACATAAAAAAATAGATGCCGTCGTTGGCATCTAACTCACTTTTTCTTGTTCTCTCTCCTTTAAAAAAGAAATAAAACAATCGACCATTTGGGCATCCCATTGTGTCCCACGACCTTCTAACAAAATCGAAACCGCTTTTTCTACATGCATTCCTTTTCGATATGGACGATCAGACGTCATCGCATCGAACGCATCAGCAACCGCGATGATGCGCCCAAAGAGCGGAATGTCCTCCCCTTTTAAGCCATCGGGATACCCTTTCCCATCGATCCGTTCATGATGTGATCGAATGCCCGGAAGCAAATCTTTTACTTCTTCAATCGGCTGCACTTGTCGAATAATGTTTTCACCGAGCACCGGATGTTTTTTAATCCATGCAAATTCCTCATCTGTTAATTTTCCGTCTTTCAATAAAATGTGATCAGGGATACCGATTTTGCCGATATCATGCAAAATCGCAGAACGATATAAACGCGCAAGTTGTTCATTTGTCATTCCTAGCCTTTTACCAATTTCCACAGCATATACCGCAACACGTTGCGAATGACCAGCTGTATATTCATCACGCGCATCGAGCGCTGTCGTCATGACCGAAATAAAACTATTTAATAATTGCTTATTTTTTTCATCTCGTTTGACAATCGCATCGACCATATGATTAAAGCCGTTTGTAAGCTCGGAAAATTCATCAATATACACGTTGTCGCACATCAGTTCATACTCTTTTCTTTGCACGCGGTTCATATATTGAAGCAAATCTTCAATGCTTCGTTCTACATCTTCCGATAAGACACGCGCCGCAAATAAAGAAAACAAAACAGAAATGACTAAAACAACAATCGTCCACGTCCAATAGCCTGAAAACGTATTTTTCCCCTCAGCGAACAATTTGACCTCTGTCGCTAACACAAATAATAAAACTGGGAAAATGCCAATGAATAACACACTTAAGCCAATTTTTATTTTCATCGGAACATATACGACATTTGTTGCTCGGATCGTTTCATGAAACCCGTGCATTCTCCCGATTTGCATCATATCGCCAATGAGCGGGCGCATCGTGCGTAGCGTTAAAAAAAACTCTATCATCGCATGAAGCATTGCAATAAGCAGTGCACCAAATAAAGCATAAACGACATACATATATGGAATGCGCAACACATCTATAAAAATAAGGGAAAGCGTCAACGCAATGGCCGGAATAGAAAGCCCTAAAAAATGTGGAAGCGCAATACGTCTCACTGTAAGAAGCGGAAAGCGCTTCGCCTGGACAAGCGCCCAATAAAACTGTTGTTCCGTTATATTGTTGTCATAAAAAAGACGACGAATCGGATCAATATCTTTTTGAAAGGCGCGATATTCAATAAATAACATGATGCAAAATGAAAAAAATTGAATAAGCAACAACAGCATTAAATCCACTTGGCGAATATGCAATGCCATAACCATTAGCGTACTACCGACACCGACAACTGCCAAAATCGAGCCAATTGTGTAGTTGATAAACAATTTCTTTAACGTTTCCTCATATACACGCACACCCGTCCCTCCTCCCTGCTTTTTTTCATTATAACAAGAATGATGAACAAGTGGGAGGTAGACATGTATATACATGAGTAAAAAATTAAAAAACAACTGGCGTACAACCAGTTGTTTTAATGTGCCGCATGTCCAGACGTTAACACCCAAATCGATCCTGCGACAATGACGATCGCAACGAACACCGCATATGCCATATTAATGACGTTCGTTTTTCCGTCTTCTCCTTCTGTGACGTGCATAAACATAAATAGTTGAAGTCCAGCTTGAATAACCGCGAGTGAACCGATGATCCACATGACAATCGTATATGATACGTTCATTTTCAATGTGACAAACACCGCGACAAACGTTAAAACAAGCGAAAAGAGAAACCCAATCACGTGGCTAACGGGATATTTGCTTTTATGTTCCATTTACCCCACCATCCCTTTTAAATAAACGAACGTAAAAATGAAAATCCAAACGACATCAAGGAAATGCCAATATAAACTAATGATAAACATTTTTCTTGCAGTCATTGGCGTCAACCCGCGTTGAAGGAGTTGAATAATGAGCATAATCGCCCAAATGATTCCGAACGTCACGTGCGCACCGTGCGTGCCAAGCAGCACAAAAAAGCTTGATAAAAATGCGCTCGTTTGCATCGTTGCTCCTTCATGCACGTAATGAATAAACTCACGAATTTCCATAAACAAAAAGCCTGCCCCTAATAAAAGGGTGATAATAAACCAAACGAGCAGTTTTTTCATATCGCGTTGCCGCATGAAAAAAACAGCTAATCCACATGTGAAGCTACTCGTTAACAACAACAACGTTTCAATAAGCACATCGTTCAGCTTAAAAATGTCGCTCGGCGTTGGGCCACCGGCATAGCGGTGACCTAACACACCATAGACGGCAAACAACGTCGCAAATAGCACAATTTCTGCCCCTAGAAAAATCCAAAAACCTAAAATATTTAATCGGTTTTGTTCCGTTTGATATTCCAGTGGAAGAGAATGATTGACGTTAGCCGACATGATTTTCCGTCCCCCCTTCTACGTTTCTCCACGTACGTTCTGTTCGTTTAATCTCATCGACGCTTACATAATAGCCATCATTGTAATCAAACGAACGAATGACAAGCCCGATGACAATCCCAATCGCCGCAACAGCTGCTGCGATATGCGCTTCAAAGACGAGGAAGAAACCTGTAATTCCAAACACGACCGCCATATAAAACGGCAAACCTGAGTTGCTCGGCATATGAATTTTTTTGATGTCGCTTTCTTTCAACGTAAGCGTTTCGCCACGTTTTTTCATATGCCAAAACGCATCTAATTGTTTCACTTCTGGAACGACCGCAAAGTTATAAAATTGTACTGGCGATGCCGTCATCCATTCAAGCGTGCGCGCATCCCATGGATCGTGGGAAACATTGCGCTTCGCATAACGGAAGCTCCAATAAATGTTATAACAAAATACCGCAAAGCCGATCGCCAAAATAATAGAACCGATCGCAGAGACGAGAAACAGCGGCGCAAACCCAGATTCTGCTGAATACGTATATGCCCGACGAACTGCGCCTTTTAAACCGAGGAAAAACATCGGCATAAACGTCACGTTAAATCCGATCGTAAACAACCAGAAGTGATATTTGCCGAGCTTTTCGTTTAACATAAAGCCGAACATTTTTGGCCACCAATAGTACAATCCTGCAAATACCGCAAACACAACGCCTGGAATTAACACGTAATGAAAGTGCGCGACTAAAAATAGCGTATTGTGATATTGGTAATCTGCAGCCGCCATCGCCAACATGACCCCTGTCACTCCACCGATGACGAAGTTTGGCACGAAAGCGAGCGCCCATAACATCGCAGTTGTAAATTGAATGCGTCCTTTTCGCATCGTAAACAACCAGTTAAAAATTTTCACGCCTGTCGGAACGGCAATTAACATCGTTGTAATCGAGAAAAATGAGTTCACCGCAGGACCTGCATCCATCGTGTAAAAATGGTGCACCCACACGATCATGCTTAAAAATGCAATACCAACAATGGAAACGACCATCGATGTATAGCCGAACAACGTTTTTCGTGAAAACGTCGCAATGACTTCAGAGAAAATACCGAACGCCGGCAAAATGACGATATACACTTCTGGGTGGCCCCAAAGCCAAAATAAGTTTGCCCAAAGCATATCGCTTCCGCCTGAAGAAAGCGTAAAGAAATGTGTTCCGTACAAACGGTCAAACGTCATTAACGCTAAGGCAACTGTAAAAATCGGAAATGCCGCGACGATAATAATTGACGTAATGAATGTTGTCCATGTAAACATCGGCATTTTCATCAATGTCATGCTTGGTGCACGCATTTTTAAAATGGTGACAATAAAGTTAATACCGGTCATTAACGTCCCTAATCCTGCAATTTGCAACGCAATCGCATAGTAGTTATTTCCGATGCCTGGGCTAAACTCTTTTCCGGCAAGCGGGAAGTACGACGTCCACCCTGCATCCGGTGAACCGCCGACAACGAACGAAATGTTAAATAACATCGCCCCGCTAAAAAATAGCCAAAAGCTAAGTGCGTTCAACTGCGGAAACGCCACATCGCGCGCTCCAATTTGCAGAGGCACGACGACGTTCATTAAACCGATCAAAAACGGCATCGCCATAAATAAAATCATAATGACGCCATGTGTTGTGAAAATTTCATTGTAATGTTGCGCATCTAAAAAGTTCATTTCTGGGCGCGCCGTTTGCGCCTTCATTAACAACCCGTCAATTCCACCGCGGAAAAACATGAGTACACCTGATAAAATGTACATAATCCCAATTTTTTTATGGTCAACTGTCGTAAGCCATTCGCGCCATAACCAACCCCATTTTTTAAAGTACGTTAATCCAGCGACAATCGCAACGACAGTCAATACAATCGCAATTTGTGAACCGACAAGAAGCGGATCTCCTCCAACAAATATTTCATTCCACTTAATGCCCATGATGTTCACCTCCGCTATCACTCTCTAAAGCTTTTTGTTCCTCATCGTTACAAGTTGATGAGCTTTTGTAGTTATCTTCACGAATAAAAATTTTCCCTTGGTATCCATGCCCGCGATATAATTCTGGATTTGTGTACGTCTTCGAATGCGGATCAGCATGGTTTACCCATTGCAAATGCGTATCAACAAACGTCAATCGTCCTAAATGTGTCGGCAACAACAATTGTTCATATTTTTCTTTCGTTAATTTCGGTGCCGTTTGTTTCACTTCTTCCACCCATTTTTCAAACTCTTGTGGCGTTTGAGCTAACACTTCAAACTGCATATGTGCATACCCTCGTCCGTTAAAGTTTGTATTCCGTCCTTCATACGATCCCGGACGATCTGCGACGACGTATAATTCCGTTTCCATTTTGTTCATCGTATATTTTTGTCCAGCTAGCGCTGGTACCCAAAACGACTGCATCGTAGACGCGGAAGTCATTTTAAATAACACAAGGCGACCTGCTGGAATGTTGACGTAGTTTACCGTTTCAATATTTTGTTCAGGGTAGCTAAAAATCCATTTCCAATCCGCTGACGTCACATGAATGACGAGCGGTTTTTCGTCTTCGTACCCTTTCGGCGGTTTTTCTAAATCATATAACGTTCTCATTGTCGGAATCGTTAGTGCGATGACGATCAAAATCGGAATAACGGTCCATACAATTTCAAGCACCGTGCTTCCATGCTCTTCAGGCGGTTCTTCCCCTTGTCGCTCAGGGCGATCCCGATATTTCCATACGATGTAAGTAAACAATGCAAATACAACGACAACAACGAGAAGCATCCACCAAATCGACCAGTTGATTAGTTCTGTAATACTTCTTGCAGCTGGTCCTTGCGGCTGAAACACAACCATCTCACAGCCACCAAGAAGCGGAAGCAATCCCGCTATCAATAAGGCAAACAAACGCTTCATCTGTCTTCACCTCAACAAAATTGTGATTCATTGAACAAAAAAACAAATACAAAACGAACGAATTTAATTAGCTTTGTAGTATTAACACTATTGAAATGATTTTAACATGTGTTGTAAAAATAATTGTGACGAAAAAAGGAAGGAAGAAACTGCATCGAAGGGAAAATAAGCAGCAAATCGATTGACAAAAAGAAAAACACTTTTCTCAATCTCTAAAAACGAGCGAGAAAAGCGCTATATTTTATATAATACATGGAAATAGAAAAAGAAATCGGTTGTTCATCTGAAATCTTGTCACATTTTCGTTAAATTTTTTTCGAAATTTGTTCAAATTTATCTTCAGAACAAAAAGTGCCCCTTTAGGAACACTTTTTTATTTCAGCAGCTTTCGTACCCACTTGAGCGCATTTGGAAAGTTTGGATAGCGCAACGGGATATCGAATTTCGTTGTTTGTTTTAATACGCTTTTGTAGTGGGTGAACGCATCAAAGCTTGCTTTTCCATGATATGCACCGATGCCGCTTTGTCCGACCCCACCAAACGGCAAATGAGGATTAGCAACATGTACAACCGTATCGTTTATACATCCCCCGCCGAAATGAACTTGCTGTAATATTTGTTGTTGTACGTCACGATCTTCGGTGAACAAATAAAGCGCGAGCGGTTTTTCGTAGTCGTTGATCATTTGAATTGCTTCATCAATCGTTTCAAACGTAAGAATGGGCAAGATAGGGCCGAAAATTTCTTCTTGCATCACAGCATCATCCCGTGTTATATCGTCAAGCAATGTCGGTTCAATCCAACGTTGCTCGATGTCGTATGTTCCACCGTGTAAAACTGTACCGTTTGCTAAGAAGCGAACGAGCCGTTCTGTATGTCGCACCGTTACTATACGACTGTACGTATTTTTATCACCGTACAATTGCTCAATATACTGCTTCATTCGCTCAATAAGCAGCGATTTAACAGACGCATGCACGAACACATAATCAGGTGCAATACACGTTTGTCCCGCATTTAAAAACTTCCCCCATACGATCCGCTTCGCAGCCAAGTCGATATGGGCAGAAGCATCGACGATCGCAGGACTTTTCCCACCAAGTTCTAATGTGACAGGCGTCAAATGTTTTGCGGCAGCAGCCATTACCATTTTCCCTACGGACACGCTTCCTGTGAAAAAAATATGGTCAAAAGGCAAGTCAAGTAGCTTTTGACTAACGTCTACACCCCCTTCTACGACAGCCACATATTCCTCTGAAAACGCCTCGGAAACAATCGCTTTCAACAAAGACGACGTCTCAGGTGTATATTCAGACGGCTTGACAATCGCACAATTTCCTGCGGCGATCGCTCCAATGAGCGGACTGATCGCAAGCTGAAATGGATAATTCCATGGCGCAATAATTAAACTGACACCGTATGGCTCTGGATATATGTAACTTTTTGATCCAAAGTGTGTCAATGGCGTCGGTACACGTTGCGGCTTCATCCAATCGCTTAGACGTTTCATTACAAAACGAATCTCTTCATACACGATCCCGATTTCTGTCGTATACGCTTCAAATAGGGATTTATGCAACTCTTTTTTTAACGTGTCGGTGATCGCCTGTTCATACTTTTTTATTGTTTCTTTCAAACGTGTTAATTGCTTTAAGCGAAACTCAAGAGAAAGCGTTTCGCCTGTTTGAAAATAATGCTTTTGTTTTTGAAGTAGCTGCTCCATGTTTCTCCCCCTTATCACACCTCATTTTCAAGTGTTTAAAAACTTAAACATATAAATTGAAAAAGTTGGCCTTTAGTCATCTAAAGGCACTCATTTTCTACAGCTTGAATCAATTCTTTTAATAATTCAACCGCCTTTTCAATTGACAACACATAATATCGTAATGTCCCTTTTTGTTCTACTGACACTAGTCCTTGATCCCGCAAAATTTTTAAATGATGCGAAATCGCTGGACGAGATAAACTTGACCGTTCTGTAATTTCATTGACTGTCAGCTTATCGTGTTCTGCAAGCAACAATACAATATCTTGACGGTGAGGATCGCTTAACGCTTGAAATAACGGTATGCACGATCGAAACACCTCGATCGCCTTTTGTCCCATTCCTCTCTTCCTTTCTTTTGTTTAAAAGTTTAAACATTTGATAAAATCATCATATTCTCTTTTTCTCTGTTTGTCAACTCTTCTTCATCTCTCTAACCGTTCCAAAAGTACCTTTTAGTCTCCCGTTTTTCCGCCACAACATTTCTTGTTTTACTAGCTATAAAGTCATGCAGCGTGAAAGTAATTAGCTTCAATCACTACTTTTTTCTTCTACTTCTTGTCATCGATTCGCCAGCCGTTCTCTACTAAAACATCGTTTAGGAAATGTTCTCTATAAGCAGCTTGACGAAAAAATGAAGTGTTCGCTAGTCATCCGCTGTCGATTCGTGTAAAATGGAAACGAAAAGGAGGTGAACGATATGGTCGAACAGTTGCTTTATGAAATCCTTCACGAAGTAAAAGCAACTCGAGAAAAAGTCGAATCGCTAGAAAAACGAGTGGAAGCAGTGGAGAAAAAGGTGGAATCTCTTGAAAAAGAAGTATCTTCCTTACGCGAACAAGTTCAAGCACTTGACGAAAAAGTTCAAACGCTCGATGGCAAAGTCCTAGCACTTGACGAAAAAATCCAAGCACTCGATGAGAAAGTACAACTGCTTGACGAACGGACACTCGAAACGAAAGAGATTTGCGAAGCGGTTCGTCACGGTCAAGAGGTGCTCGCCGCAAAATACGATGCACTCGCACTCGATGTCCACAACATGCAAGGAAACATCACCCGCTTAACCAACATACTCGAAGAGAAAGTACTCTCTGCCCTCACTGACCACGAATCGAGCATCCAAGTATTAAACAATCGTGTATTTAAAGTAGAAAGCACCTTGCAAAAGCTTGTTCATCTGTAAGAAAAGCGGCATTGTCCGAGGGACAACGCCGCTTTTTCATTATCGTTTATTTATCTCTTCAAGCAATAGCTTATTCACAAGCGGTGGGTTTGCCTGTCCTTTTGTTGCTTTCATAATTTGACCGACTAAGAAGCCGATCGCACGGTCTTTTCCGTTTTTAAAGTCTTCAATCGATTGTGGATTCGCATCGAGCACTTCCAATACGATTTTGCGCAACGTTGCTTCGTCAGAAATTTGCACAAGCCCTTGCTCTTTGACGATTTGCTCTGGATCGCCACCTTTTTCAACAAGTTCTTTAAAGATTTTCTTCGCAATTTTTGACGAAATCGTACCGTTTTGAATGAGTTTAATCATGCCTGCTAAACTTTCTGGCGTTAACGCAATGTCATGCAATTCTTTTTGTTCTGCGTTTAAATAGGCAGATACTTCAACCATCAGCCAGTTCGATGCAAGCTTCGGGTCCGCTCCATTTGCAACCGTTGCTTCAAAGAAATCTGCCATTTCTTTTGTCAATGTTAACACTTTCGCATCGTACTCTGGCAAACCAAGTTCCTCAATGTACCGTTTTTTCCGTGCATCTGGAAGCTCTGGAATCGATGCGCGTACACGTTCTTTCCATTCATCGTCAATATAAAGCATCACTAAATCTGGCTCTGGGAAGTAACGATAGTCTTCTGAACCTTCTTTTGTACGCATTAAAATCGTTGTTTTCGTCGCTTCATCGAAACGGCGCGTTTCTTGTTGGATGACGCCACCAGACAACAAAATTTTCTCTTGGCGTTTCGCCTCGTACTCAAGCCCTTGACGAACGAAGTTAAACGAGTTTAAGTTTTTCAATTCTGTTTTTGTGCCGAATTTGTCTGAGCCGATCGGACGAAGGGAAATGTTCGCATCACAACGAAGCGAACCTTCTTCCATTTTACAATCGGATACACCCGTATATTGAATAATCGACTTTAATTTTTCTAAATACGCATACGCTTCTTCTGGCGAACGAATATCTGGTTCTGATACGATTTCAATGAGCGGTGTGCCTTGGCGGTTAAAGTCAACTAACGAATAACCGTCCCCTGTATGCGTCAGCTTTCCTGCATCTTCTTCTAAATGAATGCGCGTAATACCAATTTTTTTCTTTTTGCCGTTCACTTCAATTTCAATCCAGCCGTTTTGTCCAATCGGTTGATCGTATTGTGAAATTTGGTACGCTTTCGGATTGTCTGGATAAAAGTAGTTTTTCCGGTCAAATTTCGTTTCCGTCGCGATTTCGCAGTTTAATGCCATCGCGGCTTTCATCGCAAATTCAACCGCTTGTTTGTTTAGCACCGGAAGGACGCCTGGGTACCCTAAGTCAATGACGCTCGTTTGTGTGTTTGGGGGCGCTCCGAATGCATTTGGGCTGCTTGAGAAAATTTTCGATTTCGTTTTCAGCTCGACGTGCACTTCAAGTCCGATGACAATTTCAAAATTCATCACTATTTCCCCCCTTACAACGTTGGTTTTTGTTTATGGTAATCTGTTGCTTGTTCGAACGCATGCGCCACGCGGTAAATTGTGCTTTCGTCAAAATGCTTGCCGATAATTTGTAGACCGACTGGCAACCCGTTGACAAATCCGCACGGCACTGAGATGCCTGGAACACCCGCAAGGTTGACTGGAATTGTTAAAATGTCGTTGGCATACATCGTTAACGGATCGTTTGTTTTCTCGCCGATTTTAAACGCTGGCGTTGGCGTTGTTGGCCCAATAATGACGTCGTACTTTGCGAAAATGTTCTCGAAATCTTGTTTAATGAGCGTACGTACTTTTTGAGCTTTTTTGTAATATGCATCATAATAGCCGGAGCTTAACGCGAACGTTCCAAGCATAATACGGCGTTTCACTTCGTTACCGAACCCTTCACTGCGCGTTTGCTTGTACATCTCCATTAAGTTTTTCGCATTGTCTGTCCGATAGCCGTAACGAACACCGTCAAAGCGCGCAAGGTTTGCCGATGCTTCAGAAGACGCTAATAAATAGTACGTCGCAAGCGCATATTTGGAGTGAGGGAGCGATACTTCTTCCCATGTTGCCCCGAGACTTTCTAATACTTTCAGCGCTTGGAAAACGGATTGGCGAACTTCTTCTGATACCCCTTCGCCTACATATTCTTTCGGTACGGCAATTTTTAGCCCTTGAATGTCCCCTGTTAAGGCAGAAACGTAATCTGGTACTTCAACATTGGCTGATGTAGAATCCATCGGATCTAAACCAGAAATGACTTGTAATACATATGCATTATCTTCCACCGTACGTGTAATCGGACCGATTTGGTCAAGTGAAGAGGCAAACGCGACAAGGCCGTAGCGCGATACGCGACCATATGTCGGCTTTAACCCGACGACGCCACAAAACGCAGCTGGTTGGCGAATCGAACCACCTGTATCTGATCCGAGCGCAAACGGCACTTCACCCGCCGCTACCGCCGCAGCCGACCCGCCGCTAGAGCCGCCTGGCACGCGCTCTAAATCCCACGGATTGCGCGTAAGTTGAAACCCAGAGTTTTCTGTCGACGATCCCATCGCAAACTCGTCCATATTTAACTTACCGATCGTTACTGCATCAGCTTGATGTAAACGTTCAACGACTGTAGCATCATAAATCGGATCGAAGTTGTATAAAATTTTACTCGCACACGTTGTGCGCAGCCCTTTTGTCACAATGTTATCTTTAATGCCGATTGGCATCCCGAAAAGTAAGCCAAATTCCTTTTCTGTTGCAAGTTTCTCATCTAACTCTTTTGCTTTCGCACGCGCTTGTTCTTCGTTCAACGTTAAAAACGCTTGTACTTTTTCTTCTACTTCATGAATACGTTTAAACGATTCATCTACTAAATCCGAAACGGAAATCTCTTTTTTATGTAATAAATTGTGCAATTCAGATACACGATAATCGAACAATGACATATTCTTCCCTCCTTACTCTAAAATGGCTGGCACTCGGAATTGTCCGTCTTGATGGTCTGGTGCATTTTTCAATACGTCTTCTAACGGAAGTCCAGCTGTCGGTACATCTTCACGCATCACATTTTTCATATTCAGCACGTGTGATGTTGGCGGAACGTTTTCTGTATCTAACTCGTTTAACTGCTCGGCAAACGTAATAATCGCATCTAATTGCTTCGCAAACATCGCTGCTTCCTCTTCTGTAATCGCTAAGCGCGCCAAATGCGCCACATGCTTGACTTGCTCGATTGAAATTCGTGACATATGTTTCACCTCCGATATTATCGACCTTTCACAATACTATGATGATACCAAACTTTCGCGCAGTGAAGCAACATTTGCCATTCATTTTGTTTACTCATGAATAAACAAAAAAATGAGATGCCCGATTGGACATCTCTCGTTATGACACGCGTTCTTCATCTCGTTTAAAATCATTGACCCAATAGTCCGCGTTTTTAATGCCTAGTTTTGTTGGATCAAACACAGGATCAAGTCCTTGTTCTTTTTGTTCTTCATAATCTTTTAATGCTTGTAACGCTGGTTTTGCCAAAATTAAAATGGCGATTAAGTTTAGCCAAACCATGATACCAAGACCGACATCACCGAGCGCCCATGCTAAGTCTGCTGTTTTTACCGCCCCGTAAAATGTTGCGATTAAAAGCATTATTTTTAATCCCGTCATTAACCACGTTCCGTTTTTCCCACGCATTAAATAAGCGACATTCGTCTCGGCAATGTAATAATACGCCATGATCGTTGTAAATGCGAAGAAAAATAACGCAATCGCAACAAAAGCGGCTCCAAAGCCAGGGAAGATCGTTTCAATCGCAGCTTGTGTATAACCTGGGCCAGGGTTTACCCCTTTTAAGTTTTCAACAATAAATCCACCGCTTGGATTCGCTGTGTTATACATTCCCGTAAATAAAATCATAAACGCTGTAGCTGAACAAACGAGCAGTGTATCGATATATACAGAAAACGCTTGAACGAGCCCTTGTTTCGCTGGATGGGATACTTCAGCAGCGGCCGCTGCATGTGCCCCAGTTCCTTGTCCAGCTTCATTTGAATAAATGCCCCGTTTTACTCCCCATGAAATCGCCATGCCTAAAATACCGCCGAATGCGGAGTCAAACCCTAATGCACTCTTTACAATTAGTGCAAATACCGCTGGCAGCTGTGTAATATTTGCTGCCATAATGATGAGCGCAAGTAAAATGTACGCAAGCGCCATAAAAGGAACGACATATTGCGCTACGGTTGCAATTCGCTTCACCCCACCAAAAATAATGGCACCAAGCAACGCAACAAGCAAAACACCTGTCCATGTCGGACTTAAGCCGAAAGCGTTATTCAATCCCGTCGCGATAGAGTTCGATTGAATGCCCGGCATTAACAATCCAACTGCAATAATTGACGAAATCGCAAATAGCACTGCATACCATTTCCAACCGATCCCCTTTTCGATGTAATACGCAGGGCCACCGCGATATTGCCCATCTTGCTTTACTTTATAAATTTGTGCTAACGTTGACTCAATAAATGCACTTGATGCACCAATAAATGCAATCATCCACATCCAAAATACAGCACCTGGTCCACCAAAAGCGATCGCTGTCGCTGTTCCAGCGATATTTCCTGTTCCTACCCGACCGGAAAGGGCGATCGATAATGCTTGGAACGAAGAAACACCCGCATCGGAGCTTTTCCCTTGAAACATGAGTTTAATCATGTCTTTAAAATGGCGCACTTGTAAAAAGCGGGTAATAATCGAAAATAAAAGACCAACACCAAGACAAAAATAAATCATGACCGGACTCCATAATAATTCATTTAGAAAACCGACAATATTCTCCAAAACATTCATCTCCTTTCTTAAACAAAAGTATTTTACTTTTCAAACTTATTAGAATTATATAACAAAACATTTTTACGAAACAATATCATTTTTTATCGTTTATTCGACATAAATCAAGCATTGACGAAAAAAAAGTGTCAGTGTAGAATGAAAAAAATTTTCAAAAAAACAACTCGTATAATTTCGGAAATATGGTCCGAAAGTTTCTACCAAACGACCGGAAATCGTTTGACTACGGGGATCGCTCCTCGTATCGAGTTGGAGAGGAGGAACATCAATGAAACAACTTGCTGTAGCTTCAAAAAAACAATTAGCCGATGTTGTCGTCAAAAATGGAAAAATTGTCAACGTCTTTACACACGAAATCGTGCAAGCGGATATGGCGATTGCCGATGGAAAAATTGTCGGTATCGGTACATATGATGGGCACACCGTCATTGATGCCAAAGGGAAATACGTTTGCCCTGGGCTAATTGACGGACACGTCCACATTGAATCATCCATGGTTACACCGAGCGAATTTGCTCGCGTCGTCGTTCCACACGGCGTCACAACCGTCATTACCGATCCGCACGAAATTGCGAACGTCGCGGGGACAAAAGGCATCGAATTTATGCTAAACGATTCGAACGACATTCCGCTTGATGTATATGTGATGTTGCCGTCGTGCGTGCCTGCAACCGATTTTGAACACGCTGGTGCAACGCTTCATGCCGAACAGTTAGCACCGTTTTTTTCTCATCCGCGCGTGCTTGGGCTTGCGGAAGTGATGGACTATCCGTCGCTTTTGCAAGGAAAACAACATATGCTCGCTAAACTAACCGCTGCCACAGAAGCAAATAAACTAATCGACGGTCATTTAGCTGGTCTTAATGAAACAGCTGTGAACGTGTACCGAAGCGCCAATGTTCATACCGATCACGAGTGTGTCACGGTAGACGAGGCGCTCGCTCGCGTGCGACGTGGCATGTACGTTTTAATTCGGGAAGGCTCCGTCGCAAAAGATTTACACAAACTACTCCCAGCAGTCAATACGTATAACGCGCGCCGCTTTTTATTTTGTACAGACGATAAGCATATTGACGAACTTGTCACCGAAGGGAGCATCGATCATCATATTCGCCTAGCGATTCAAGCTGGTATAGAGCCGATAACAGCGATTCAAATGGCGACATTAAACGCCGCGGAATGTTATCGCCTATATACGAAAGGCGCTATCGCTCCTGGGTATGATGCCGACTTTTTGCTTGTGGATGATTTACAGTCGTTTTCGATTACGCATGTCTTTAAAAAAGGGACGCTCGTTGCTGAAAACGGATGCGCTACCTTTTCCGTAGCAAAAGCAACTTCGGTTGACAAAACAATTATACAATCCGTTCATACAAAAAAAGTAACAAAAGAAGATGTACAAATTCCATTTACACGCGGAAATTGCGCAAATGTCATTAAAATTGTTCCAAATCATTTGCATACAAAACGGCTCATCACAGAAGTGAACGTCCAACATGGTGTCTTCCAACCGTCACTCGAGCAAGATTTACTAAAACTTGTTGTTGTCGAACGTCACCGTGGGCTTGGAGTCGGTGTTGGCATCGTCAACGGATTCCAATTGAAAAAAGGGGCAATCGCCTCATCCATTGCGCATGATTCACATCACATCATCGCTACCGGAACAAATGATGACGACATCATTACTGCAATTGAACATATACAAAGGATAAACGGCGGGCTTGTCGTCGTCGAAAACGGACGTGTTTTAGCAGACTTGCCGCTTGAAATCGGTGGATTGATGACAGCGAAAAGTTACGAGCAGGTGTTAGAACGGTTACAAGCAATTCACAACGCCTTGACAGCGATTGGGGCAGCAAACGACTTTAATCCATTTATTACGCTCGCCTTTTTAGCGTTGCCTGTCATTCCAGAACTCAAATTAACCGACCAAGGCTTATTTGACGTCTCATCATTTCAATTTATCGATGTGGAGGTATAGAGGGATTTTTCTCCCTCTTTTTGTCGAATGATGTTATAATATGATTGTGTATAAAAGGAGGTGAGAACATGAGTGCACAAGTGTTGGAGAAAATTTTATCCATCGTCACAGACATCCAAAAAGAATTACAAGACGTTCGCGAAGAGCAACGAGCGATCCGCGAAGAACAAATGGCTATTCGAGAAGAACAAATGGCTATTCGAGAAGAGCAGAAAACGTTCCGTGAAGAAATAAACTCTTTGCGGGAAGAGATGAATGCATTCCGCAAAGAGCAACAGTTCATTCGCGAAGAGCAACAAGCATTAAAAAATGGACAAAAAGAGCTTTACGATCTTATGAACGCTCTTCTCCATCGTCAAGAAGAAACTGACGCAAAGCTTGAAGCTTTAACGATGGACGTGCATCATATGCGCGGTGAAATGACAGCAATGAAGCAAGAAATCCACGCACTAAACGAAAAAATTGACTCCCACTACGAACAATTCAACGAACGTCTCAACAATCTCCAACTTGACGTCGATTTCACCGTCCACAAAACAACGATGACTGAGCGAGAACTTTTCAAAATGAGAAATCGGTTGTTTTCATAAAAACCCCTCGCCGAGTAAAAGGCGAGGGGTTTTCTGTTAAAACATTTCTGATACTGTTTTTGCTTGCATATGGAGAAGTAAGTAGTCTGGGCCACCTGCTTTCGAGTCTGTACCAGACATGTTGAATCCACCAAACGGATGGTAGCCGACAATCGCTCCTGTGCAACCACGGTTAAAGTAAAGGTTGCCAACATGGAACTCCTCACGCGCTTTTTCTAAATGGAAGCGGTTGTTTGAAATGACCGCACCTGTTAAGCCGTATTCTGTGTTGTTTGCAATGTCAAGCGCCTGATCGAAGTCTTTTGCTTTCGTAAACGCAACGACTGGTCCGAAAATTTCTTCTTGCATAATGCGCGCTTTCGGATCGACATCTGCAAACACCGTTGGCTGAATGAAGAAGCCTTTCGAGTCGTCTCCTTCGCCACCTGTCATAAGCTTGCCTTCTTGTTTACCAATTTCGATATATTCCATAATTTTGTTATATGCCGATTGATCGATAACCGGTCCCATAAACGTGCTTTGTTCTTCTGGATTGCTGACTTTTAGTTGCTTTGTTAACTCGACAACGCGGTTTAATACTTGATCGTATACGTCTTCAAGCACAACAACGCGCGAGCATGCTGAACATTTTTGACCAGAGAAACCGAATGCCGATGCCACAATTGATTGTGCAGCTAATTCAAGGTCTGCTTCTTTATCAACAACAATCGTGTCTTTTCCGCCCATTTCGGCAATGACGCGCTTGAGCCAAATTTGTCCTGGATGCACTTTAGCGGCACGCTCATAAATACGAATGCCAACATCGCGTGAACCTGTGAAGCTAATAAAACGTGTGCGCGGATGGTCGACTAAATAATCGCCTACTTCCGCACCGCTTCCCGGAATGTAGTTTAATACGCCTGCTGGAAGGCCTGCTTCTTCTAACACTTCTACGAACTTATAAGCAACGACTGGTGTGGCACTTGCTGGCTTTAAAAGCACCGTATTTC
Organism: Anoxybacillus gonensis; assembly: GCF_001187595.1. GTDB lineage: Bacteria > Bacillota > Bacilli > Bacillales > Anoxybacillaceae > Anoxybacillus > Anoxybacillus gonensis. The sequence goes on along the minus strand of NZ_CP012152.1, from coordinate 248,056 downwards.
CTGTCACAAGCGCTGCAACTGTCGTTCCCGCCATAATTGCAAATGGGAAGTTCCACGGCGAAATGACAACGCCAACGCCAAGCGGAATGTAGAAGAAACGGTTTGTTTCTCCCGGACGACTTTCGACAGGAATGCCGTCTTTTAATTTCAACATTTGGCGAGCATAATATTCCATAAAGTCAATCGCTTCAGCAGTATCTGCATCTGCTTCTTTCCACGGTTTTCCTGCTTCTTTCACAAGCAATGCGGAAAACTCATGTTTGCGACGACGCACAATCGCTGCCGCACGGAACAAAATATCTGCGCGCATTTCTGGCTTCGTTTTGCTCCACCATGTAAATGCCGCATCGGCTGTTTGCATCGCTTTTTCTGCTAAATCTTTATTCGCTTTCGCTACGCGACCGACAACTTCTGTTTTATTCGCTGGATTAATGGAAACAATCTTATCTTCCGTCATGATTCGTTCTCCGCCAATGACAAGCGGATAATCTTGACCGAGATAAGCTTGTACCGTCTTCAATCCTTCTTCAAACGCTTTTTTGTTTGCTTCGATTGTAAAGTCTGTAAATGGTTCATGTTTGTAAGGTTGTACCATATGTAAGCCCCCTTTGTTGAAATTACAAAAGCGTTTTCATACACACAATTTCATTCTAACGGATGGAGCATACATATTCAAATTTTTTATGGTTGGTAGATGTGAACAAACGGTTCATTTTTGTCTGGGCTTTTTATAATGATACTTTCCGGTCCGCGCACCGAAGAAATGTAAACGGAAATCGGCATATAATCAGGCATTTTTTCCATGAGAAGACCTGTGACGTATTGCGTAAATCCAATAACTTCTGTTTTTCCGTAAAACTGCATAACAATGTCGATTGTCAATTGTTGTAGTTGGTCATCACGGTAAAATGCCCTACCGATCACCCCTGTGTAATTCGGAAAAAATTCTTCAATATCGGATTTCAAATTTAAAAACTTGACTAAATCATCGCGATGGTTTTTTTCCGCTTCATCCGATGGAAACACGTAATATTCTTCATTTATTTTTTCCCAATCTTGAATGGCGTTACTTCCTTTATCAACATAACCAACCGCAAAAAAGTGCCCTGGAACAATGGACGATTTCGGTTGTTGTTCAAATAAACCAACAACAATCGGTACTTCTCTTAATCCATCGATTTGACGTAAACGAGAAACGATTTCTTCTGCTGCTTTTTTCCCTTCCTTCTCCATATCGCTTTTTGAAATTTTTACTTCGCGCGGATACCCTTCTTCTGTTTCATAGTAATGGACGGAATTCATCGCAAGCCCGATGACGACTCCACCTAATTGCACTTTATCGTTCCCTGTTTTTATTAAGTAGTTGTGCTCTAAAATATGTGAAATGTAGAGTGGATGTTTTTTATTTTTTTCTTCATTTGTCCCTTCATTTCCGAGCGCAGGATTCAACCCTTCGCCATTTCCTTGTTTTCGCTTAAGCCACGACTCAATCGTTTTTCGATCTAAATATTGTCCTTGTTGAAATAAATATTGTGACGGAGAAAACTTTTCTTGCGCAATGCGCATTAAACCGAGTTCAAATTCATCCATATCTAATCGTGTATTCACATTTTCAACGACAAGTCCCCGCGCCTCTCCGGGTTGAAACGGTAAAATTGTGCGATAATACGAGTTAGAAATGTTGTACTTTGGAATAATCGCCTTTTGTTTTTTATTATCTGTTTCTTGCACAACTTGCTCTTCTTGATTAAATTTTGGCGCGCATGCTGACAAAGTAAGAAGCGTACAAGTGAGCAATATCATCAGCCTTTTCATCGTTCACACCTGCTTTTATTGTTGTATTTCTTGAAGAAAACGCGCTTCATCCCAAATTGTAATGCCAAGCTGTTTCGCTTTTTCTAATTTTGATCCAGCATCTTCACCTACAACGACAACGTCTGTTTTTTTACTGACACTTCCTGTCACTTTTCCACCTAGTGCTTCAATTTTTTCTTTTGCTTCGCTCCGCGACATCGATTGTAACGTGCCTGTTAAAACAAACGTCTTCCCAGCAAACGTTGAGCTTATGTCCGCTGTCCGTTTCGCACCTTTATATGTCATATTGACACCATACGCCCGCAAGCGTTCAAGCAACTGCTTTACTTCTTCTTTTGAAAAATACGTCACAATCGATTCCGCCATTTTCTCACCAATTTCATGAATGGCTGTTAGTTCTTCTTTCGTCGCTTGTTGAAGACGTTCCATCGTTTCAAAATGTTCCGCTAACGTTTTTGCCGCTTTTGCGCCAACGTGGCGAATACCAAGCCCGAACAATAAGCGCTCCAGTGAATTTTGTTTCGATGTTTCAATCGCTTGCAGTAAGTTTGTTGCTGATTTTTCTCCCATTCGTTCTAACGCGACAAGTTTGTCTTTCGTTAACGTATACAAATCCGCCACACTACGAACGAGACCGTGTTCAAATAGTTGAGCGATCACTTTTTCGCCTAATCCGTCAATATTCATCGCTTGGCGTGAAACGAAATGAGTAAGCCCCTCTCGAATTTGTGCCGGACATTGCGGATTGACACAGCGAAGCGCGACTTCATCATCAAGACGAACGAGTTCGCTTGCGCATGCTGGGCAATGCGTCGGCATATCGAAAGGCTTCTCCTGTCCTGTTCGCCGCTCTGGCAATGAACGTACAACCTCTGGAATAATATCGCCCGCTTTTTTAATAACGACGTAATCGCCAAGACGAATATCTTTTTCACGAATGTAGTCTTCATTATGCAGCGATGCACGCTGTACAATCGTGCCTGCCACACGCACAGGCTGTAAAATAGCTGTCGGAGTGACCACACCTGTTCGACCGACACTTAGCTCAATATCAACAAGTTGTGTCACAACTTCTTCAGCCGGAAATTTATAAGCAATGGCCCAGCGTGGACTTTTCGCTGTCGCTCCTAGTTGCTTTTGTTGCGCAAACGCATCTACTTTAATGACGATTCCATCAATATCATACGGCAATGACGCGCGTCGTTCATGCCACTGTTCAATGTAAGACAATACGTCATCTATCGTTTCGCATACTTGCCGAGCCGGATTTGTTTTAAATCCGAGCTCATCTAAATAATGAAGCGACTCACTATGGGAGACGAATCCGAGCTCTTCTGCATTGACGACATGATATACAAATATATCTAACTGACGGGAAGCGACGACTTTTGGATCAAGCTGACGAAGCGATCCGGCTGCCGCATTGCGCGGATTAGCAAACAATTCTTCTCCGTTCATTTTGCGCTTTTCATTTAACTTTTCAAATGATTGGCGTGGCATATATGCTTCCCCACGCACTTCAATCGTCACTTGTTTACGCAATCGAAGCGGCAATGAGCGAATGGTTTTTAAATTTTCCGTAATATCTTCCCCTGTCGTCCCATCTCCGCGCGTTGCTCCTTGTACGAAATAACCATTTTCATAACGGAGCGATACGGCTAAACCGTCAATTTTTAATTCACATACGTAACGGACGTCACCAACTTCTTGGCGTACACGTCGGTCAAAATCTCGTAAATCTCCTTCATGAAAAGCGTTGCTTAAACTAAGCATCGGCACGCGGTGGAGCACCTTGGCAAATCCCTCTAACGGCGCTCCGCCAACGCGTTGCGACGGAGAATCCGTTGTTTTATATTGTGGATATTGCTCCTCTAACTCCATCAATTTTCTCATTAATTCATCGTATTCAGCATCAGAAATAGAAGGTTTGTCTAATACGTAATATTCATAGTTATATTTCTCAATTTGTTGGCGCAATTCAGCAATTTGCTTTTCAACGTCGTGTTGTGTCACATTCTTCATCCTTTCTACACTTTCGTAATCGGAGCAAATTTCGCCAAAAGTCGTTTAATGCCAATTGGGCTTGAAAAAGCAACATCTATCTCTTGATCACCCTCGTTTTCTTTTACGCGCACGATTGTTCCAATGCCCCACACTTTATGGCTCACTTTATCGCCTACGCGCCATCCTCCTTGCGAAACGGTAGATGAACGTTGGGATGTTTGCTGTTTTGTCACTCGTTTATGCGCATATTCAATGAGCTCTTCAGGAATTTCATCGATAAAACGAGATGGCGCGTTAACATGCGTTTGTCCAAATAACGTACGCATATGCGCGCGCGTTAAAAAGAGCTCTTCTTCCGCACGCGTAATGCCAACATATGCTAAACGTCGTTCCTCTTCCATTTCATCTTCATCGTTTAATGAGCGGTTATGCGGGAAGATCCCCTCTTCTAGTCCGACTAGAAAAACGACAGGAAACTCTAATCCTTTTGCGGAATGAAGTGTCATTAAAACAACCGCATCATTTGTTTGTCCTTCATTATCATTATCAAGCTGATCGATATCTGCAACAAGCGCTAAGTCCGTTAAGAAGGCAACGAGCGACTTATCTTCGTTTACTTGTTCAAAATGTTGAGTAACTGATAAAAACTCGTCAATGTTTTCAAGTCGACTATGTGCCTCTAACGTTTTTTCTTCGCGAAGCATATCGCGGTAACCGGAACGATCGAGCACATCTTCGACAAGCTCTGTGACAGATAAATAATGTTGCATTTGGCTCCAATGATGAATTTGTTCGCGAAACTGCACGAGCGGTGCAGCGATGCGAGCGCTAATTCCAATTTCTTCAATAGAACCGAGCGCATCAAACATCGATATCCCTTGACTAGAAGCATACGCTGCAATTTTATCAATTGTCGATGCTCCAATGCCGCGCTTTGGAATGTTAATAATGCGTGTAAAACTAATGTCATCATTCGGATTCGCAATTAAGCGTAAATAAGCTAACACATCTTTAATTTCTTTTCGGTCATAGAATTTTAAACCGCCAACAATTTTATATGGGATATTCGCCTTTAATAACATTTCTTCAAGCACGCGCGATTGCGCATTCGTTCGATATAAAACAGCAAAATCTTTATACGCTCGTTTTCCTGCATCAACATATTCTTTAATTTTCCCAACGACAAATTGCGCTTCATCTACTTCCGTCATCGCCTCGTAATACACAAGGGCATGTCCTTCGCTATTTTCCGTCCAAAGCTTTTTCGGTTTTCGTTGTGTATTATGCTCAATAACCGCGTTGGCAGCTTGTAAAATACGTTTCGTCGAACGGTAATTTTGTTCAAGCAAAATGACTTTGGCGTTCGGATAGTCTTTTTCAAACGATAAAATGTTGCTAATATCGGCACCGCGCCAACGATAAATGGATTGATCAGAATCGCCAACTACACATAAGTTTTGAAATCGTTTGGCAAGCATGTTCACAAGCAAATATTGTGAGCGGTTCGTATCTTGATATTCATCAACATGAATGTATTGAAACTTTCGTTGATAATACTCCAACACTTCCGGAACACGTTGAAATAGTTGAATCGTCGTCATAATTAAATCATCAAAATCAAGAGCATGATTGCGCAACAATCGCTTTTGATATTCTTTATACACATCCGCAACAAGCTGTTCATATGGGCTTGCAGCTTGATCGGCATATTTTTCCGGCGTCATCAATTCGTTTTTCGCGCTACTAATCGCACCTAAAAGCGCACGTGGATCATATTTTTTCGGATCAATATTGCGATCTTTTACAATATGTTTTAGCACAGACAATTGATCGGTTGGATCCAAAATGGAAAAGTTAGCGTGAATGCCGATCCGATCAATGTCGCGTCGCAAAATGCGGACGCACATCGAGTGAAACGTAGAAATCCATATATCTTCCGCCTGTTTTCCAACGATGCGTTCTACACGTTCTTTCATTTCGCGTGCTGCCTTGTTTGTAAATGTAATCGCTAAAATGTTCCAAGGAGCAACGTCTTTTTCCGCCATTAAATAAGCGATGCGATGCGTTAACACGCGCGTCTTTCCACTTCCTGCCCCCGCCATAATTAAAAGCGGCCCTTCCGTTGTTTTCACTGCCTCTTTTTGTTTTTCATTTAATCCTTCCAACAGCATATGTGCTGACATACTCATTTTTTTCACCACCAAAACATATGTTCTCTTTTTTATTCTCCATTTATATCGATTTTCCTTTTACCGCTTCGACTGTTTGTAACGCCATTTGTAAATTTGTATAAATTGCATTTCCTACAACGACCGTATCAGCCCACATCGCCATTTCTTTCGCTTGTTCAGGTGTATGAATGCCACCACCATAAAACAAACGGGTGCGTTCTAGCGTCCGTTTCACTTTTTGTACAAGCGTCACATCTCCGTACCGTCCGCTATATTCCATATAAAAAATTGGAAAATGATACATATGTTCTGCCATTCGAGCATATGCAATGACATCTTCTTCTGTTATATTCGTTCGTGCACTCGTTAATGATGCCGCTTTACATTCGTCATTTAAAATACAATACCCTTCAACAAAAAGTTCTTCCCAATTAATTAAATCACCAAACTGTTTGACCGCTTCGTGATGCAAATCAATTAACCAAGTAAGATCACGGCTATTTAGCACCATTGGAATGAAATAATAGTCAAATCCAGGTGTAATCGCCTCGATGTTCGATACTTCTAGTGCACATGGAACAGAAAAACGGCGCACGCGCGCAAGCAAATCGATGACGTTTTCAAGCGTCACACCGTCTGTTCCACCAACAATGATCGCATCCGTCCCTGATTCGCATACTTGTTCTAATTGTTCATCTGTTATTTCTTTATTCGGATCTAATTTAAACACATGGCGCCATGTTGTTATCTCATTCATGTTTTTTCACCTCATCTCATTATAACAAAAATCATAACAAAAAATCGTAAAAAGAAGCTGACTCATTGTGAGCCAGCCTCCTCTTGTTGTTCATTATAAATGCGATCGAGTGCCATCGCATACGCATCATTCCCGTAGTTTAAGCAACGTTTTACGCGCGAAATAGTCGCTGTGCTTGCCCCTGTTTCTGTTTCAATTTTATGATATGTATACCCTTCGCGCAACATACGAGCTACTTCCAAACGTTGCGCAAGCGCTTGTATTTCATTGACCGTACATAAATCATCGAAAAAACGATAACATTCTTCTAAATCTTTCAATGACAAAATGGCACGAAATAATTGGTCAAGCTCTCTGCCTCGCAATTTATTAATTTGCATATACGTCCCCCTATTCATATTGTACTTGTTCGAGATTCGGAACGACTTGAATCCACGTTTTCCCTCGAGTAAATCCGAGCGGAACACCATTTTTATAAGGGAGGAGGCGTCCGTCAATATTTTTCCACTCCACTTCCTGCATCGTTCCTTCTTGAAATAAATACCCTTTCCCACCCGATGTAAAGTCAATATCTCTCCGACCATAGTCGTCAATAATTTGATGCGTCGCTTCAATCACGAACACATTTTCTACTGCAATCGGTGTATTCGTTTCTCGGTCAACTGTCGGCTTTCCACCGCTCGAACGAACATATTTCGTTCCGTCGTACGCATAATGCACGTGAGCGTACGATCGTTTAGAGTACACCACATCAATATTCGTCGCTTTTACAGCGTTTGTCAAATCGTTTGTGAAAAATGGTAGCGGTTTAACTTCTTCTTCGAACGCATAGCCGTTTTTTTCGGCACCTTTTTTAATATTTTCAAAGGAAATGTATGAGTTGTGTGGTGCCTTTCGTGTGCGATCTCGCCAAAATAGCGTGCCATCGTAAAACAGCCCATTTACATAATCCGCCGCACCAGACTTTAACAATTTCTGTGCCTCTGGACTCCATCCGTGACATACATATAAAGCATGAAAGCCATTGCTTAGTTGAATAAAGTAGTCTCTTGCGCTTCGAACAGGGCCGATGACATCAGGTTGCTCGCTTTGATAAATGGCTAACAGCCGTGTAATATCTCCTTCCGCAAGCACTTCATATACAATATCTGCTTTGTGCAATCCCGATTGAGGTCGTGCGGCAGGATAGTTATTAATCATCACCGCCACAGCTCGTTGCATCGTTTTTTCATTCGCTGGCATGCCTGTTAACGGAAACGTCCACGCTGTTTCCTTTGTGTCTTGGTCATTTTCTTGTTCAATCGGTGTCGGTGAGGACTCCTCTTCTTTTATGTTTGACTCTGTACGTTGACATCCGATGCCAAATAAAAATAAAGTCATGATCATAAATAGAAAAAATAATCGCCGCAACATGAACCCAACCTTTCGTTTTCTTCCCTTTTATATTTTAACGCATTATTGTCGGAAAGAGTACTGTTTTATGCATCACATCGTAAATTCCTTTTGGTGTAATGCGAATGTACGGTAAATGTGTCGACGATAAAAAGAGCAACGTGTAAATCGGATCAGCAAACGTATAGCCACGCGCTCGCAACAAATTCCCAAGCGTTTTTTCTTCTTCCATCAACATTTTCATCGGCTTATCTGACATTAATCCCCCTAACGGAAGAGAAATGTCGTGAATGACTTCTCCATGTTCACATAAAACAATGCCGCCTCCCATTTGTTTCATGCGCTCAAATGCAAGCAATAAATCACGTTTACTTTTTCCGATTAAAATAATATCTCCTGTATTTGAATACGAGCTAACAAGCGCTTGCACATGTGTCGCAAACCCTTTTAATACGGTGTTCACACGCCATTTTCCGTTGCGATCAATAAGCATTAAAAAGCTTTCATCATGATCTGTTGATAACTCATCAGCAGATGTATCAATCGAAATAGAATACGGCTTAATAATCACTGAGTTTTCCATGTACATCCCCAATGGCATCGAAAATTGCAAATCATCCATCTGCAAATCCCAAGACAAAGAAAGTGGTGCAAGACCATGTACGTCCCATTCAATTGCTGAAAAAGCAGAGACAGGTACGCCATCGCGTTTGACCCACTGTCCGCTCGCTAAAACAGAAATCGGTGTCGGATTTAAAGCATGTTCAAGAATGTTAATATGTGCAATGCGCCCTGGCGTAATGCTTCCGTGTAAATGATCGATATTGTAATAACGAGCAACGTTCCATGTGGCCATGCTGTATGCATCAATGTCACGTACTCCTTCTTGCAATGCGATGCGAATCATTTCGTCGATCATTCCGTTTTCATAAAAGGCAGGCGTCGATCCGTCTGTTGTAAACATACAGTGATCGTAATGATGAATACCAAGTTGTTTCATCTCTTTAAGCAATGTCGGCAAATCCGGCCGGATGGACGAATGTCGCAATGATACGGTATACCCGTGCATTAATCGCTTATACACATCATTTCCAGTCATCGCTTCATGATCAGCATCCGCCCCAAATAACTTCATTTTCGTCAACGTACGATCTGAGGCACCGGGAAAATGACCTTCCACTTTTTTACCAAGTTTTTTCGCTTCTTGCATCCAATGGAGAACGAAATCGTCCCCTTCTAACAGTTTTGGCCATCCAGTCAATTCGCCCACTTGTAACACCGCATCGTTTTCAAGCCATCCTTTCATGTTTTTATATGAAAAAAGATGTTCTTCTCCTTCCATTTCTGTTTGCGGATCAAGTCGGCACCACCAATACATCGTCACTGGTTGTTTTTCCATAGCGGACAAAAAAGAAAACGCTTTCTTTTTTGTCAACTGTAAAAAAAGAAATAAATTGTCGTTAATGAGTGTTGTCGTACCGAACTGCGCTGCATATTCAGCAAGCGTTTGGGGATTATATAACTGAAACGGATGAGCATGAGGCTCAATATAGCCAGGAACGAGCACTTGATTCGTGCAGTCGATGACTTCACATGAATCTAATTGCTTCGGTTTATTTGGCCCAACGTACACAATTCGATCATCGCAAATCCAAACGTTTCCTTGTACCCATTGACGTATGTATGGATGTAAATATGTTGCGTTCATTAACACTTTTGTCGGTGCTTGCTTTCCGTCAACAATTGCAACGTGTTTACGAATTTGTTCACTTTTCCATCGATACCGTTTTTCCATCATGATCGCTTTCCTCCTAAATCGTACCATCATCTATACACATTTTAACGGATGAAAGCGAATTTCACAAACAAAAAGGAGGAAAAATATGAAACAAAACATCGGTGTCATTAACGCGATGATTCGCATTACATGCGGATTTACGATGCTTGCTTGGGCAACAGCAAATTTTTCTCGCAAACCTTGGCGCGAATCATATATATGGGTCATCATGCTCGCTGCGATGAAAATTGCGGAAGGTATCGTTCGTTTTTGTCCTGTTATGGCGTTATTTGAACGATATCAATGCCATTGTGACAGCAACAATGGGAAAGAAAAAGCGATTCCGATTGAGCCAGTTAACCCTTCGTAACAATAACCCCCTTGTATGCTTACAAGGGGGTAAAAAAGGAGAGAGCGAATATGATTGCTGAATATATAACAGATACGTTCTTCATTCTTATTCTTTTAATCGGCAGTCTCGTTGCGCTTAGTTTTGTATATGTTCGCAAGCGACGTGCCCGATAGCTTTATACCCAATGTCACGCCGATAAAATAGTTGATCGCATTCAATATATTGTATTTGTTCATACACAAGACGCTGTGCTTCTTTCAATGTTTTTCCGCTCGCAACAACAAGGAGCACTCGTCCCCCATCTGTTACCCACTCATCGTTTATACGCTTCGTTCCAGCATGGAAAATTTGCGCTTTCGTTACTCGTTCAATTCCCTGAATAACAACACCTTTTTCATATTGTTCAGGATATCCTTTAGCCGCTAAAACAACTCCAATCGTTGCTTCATCGCTCCAACGGAATGTAATCGGTTGATCTTCTAAAAGCGAAATGATCACTTCAACAAGATCGTTTTGTAATCGCGGCAAAATGACTTGCGCTTCTGGGTCGCCGAATCGGGCATTAAATTCAATCACTTTCGGTCCTTCTTTTGTTGCGATTAATCCTGCATATAAAAACCCTGTAAATTCGCATCCTTCTTGTATTAACGCCTTAGCCGTCGGTTTCACAATCGTTTCAATCGCTTCCTGAACAGTTTGTTTGCTTATTTGCGGAACAGGAGAGTAAGCGCCCATCCCCCCTGTGTTCGGTCCTTCATCGCCATCAAACGCACGCTTATGATCTTGCGCAATAACCATCGGATAAACGCGTTCTCTATGCACAAACGCCATAAGTGAAAATTCTTCGCCTTGTAAATATTGCTCAATAACAACTTGTGCACCAGCTTCACCGAACTTTTTTGTGACCATTATATCATGCAAAGCATGAAGCGCTTCGTCGATCGTCATTGCTACCGTTACACCTTTTCCTGCTGCAAGCCCATCCGCTTTAATGACAATCGGCGCCCCTTGTTCACGCACATAATGAACAGCTTCATCGTAATTTGTAAACGTCGCATAATTTGCGGTTGGGATGTTGTATTTTCTCATCAGTTCTTTCGCAAACGCTTTGCTTCCTTCGATTAATGCGGCTTGCTGTTTCGGACCAAAAATGCGCAATCCTTCCCTTTCAAAACGATCGACAATACCAGCTAATAGCGGTGCTTCTGGACCAACGATCGTCAAATCGATTGCCTCTTTTTTCGCCCATTGTACGAGCGCTTCGACATCGGTTTCTGAAATTGGAACGCGCGTAGCAATCGAATTCATCCCATCGTTTCCTGGTGCTGCATATATACGAGTGACACGCGAGCTTTGTGCCACTTTCCATACAAGCGCATGTTCTCGACCACCACGCCCGATAATGAGCACTTTCATCTGTCGTTGCCCCCTTTAATGTTTAAAATGCCGAACGCCTGTAAATACCATTGCAATTCCATATTCATTTGCTTTTTGAATGGAATCTTCATCACGAATCGAGCCGCCTGGCTGAATAATGGCAGTCACTCCCGCCTGTGCAGCGACCTCAACGGTATCGCTCATCGGGAAAAAAGCATCAGAGGCTAAGACGGCGCCTTTCGCATGCTCACCAGCTTGTTCTATCGCAATTTTCGCCGCTCCTACACGATTCATTTGTCCAGCGCCAACACCAATCGTCATTCCGTTTTTTGCTAGTACAATCGCATTCGACTTAACATGCTTCACCACACGCCAAGCAAACGTTAAATTCGCCCATTCTTCTTCGGTCGGCTTCCTTTCTGTCACGACTTGCAGCGTTGCATCATCAATTGTATATGTATCTTCGTCTTGGACGAGCAATCCGCCGCGCACCGATACGATAAACGGCTCTTGTTTCCGCTCTGCTTGGAAATCAACAGTTAACAAACGAATGTTTTTCTTTCTCGTTAAAATGTCTAGCGCTTGTTCTGTAAATGACGGGGCGATAATGATTTCTAAAAAAATGTCGTTTAACTTCGCGGCCGTTTGCTCATCAACTTCACGATTTAACGCCACAATGCCGCCAAAAATCGACGTCGCATCAGCCTCATAAGCTTTTTGAAACGCTTCAGCGATCGTTTCACCGACACCCACTCCACACGGATTCATATGCTTCACCGCCACCGCTGCCGGTTCGGCAAATTCCGCAACAATTTGTAGCGCTGCGTTGGCATCGTTAATGTTGTTGTACGACAACTCTTTTCCGTGCAACTGCTTTGCTGCTGCAATAGAAAACGGTGAGCTGAGCGGTTTTTCGTAAAATGCAGCCGTTTGATGCGGATTTTCACCGTATCGTAACGATTGTTTTTTCACAAACGTCATTGTCATCGTTTCCGGATACGTTTCTCCAACAATGTTTGTCAAATATTGCGCAATCATCGCATCATATGCTGCTGTATGGCGAAATACTTTCGCAGCTAATGCCCGTCTCGTCTCAAGCAATACTTCGCCATATTGTTTGAGCTGTTCAATGACTAACTCATAGTCAGTAGGATCGACGACAGCTGTGACATAAGCATGGTTTTTCGCCGCCGCTCTCAGCATAGTCGGACCGCCAATATCGATATTTTCAATCGCTTCCATAAACGGAACGTTTGGCTTGGCGATCGTTTCTTGGAATGGATATAAATTGACAACAACAAAGTCAATTGGCGTAATGGCATGCTCTTGCAACTGTTTTTTATGCGTTTCATCATCTCGAACAGCTAACAGTCCACCGTGAATGTTTGGATGAAGTGTTTTCACACGTCCGTCTAAAATTTCTGGAAAGTTTGTCACATCAGAAATGCTTACGACCGGAATGCCATGCTCTGCTAATACGCGCTTCGTTCCGCCCGTTGAAATAATTTCAACACCTAACTCAACTAGTTGTTTAGCAAACGTAACAATTCCTTTTTTATTTGATACGCTAATGATCGCTCGTTTTTTCATGATTTGTACTCCCTTTCTCCGTCAACAATTGTTGAATGACTTGTGGATACAACGTATGTTCTATGTCATGAATGCGACGTTCAACACTTTCTAATGGCTCCCCATCATAAATGTATAGCGCTTGTTGCGCAATGATCGGTCCTGTATCCATTCCTTCATCAACATAATGCACCGTTACCCCCGTCACTTTCACACCGTAACGATACGCTTGACCGATCGCATCTTTACCCGGAAACGCTGGTAAAAGAGACGGATGAATGTTTACAATTTTGTTTGGATACGCCTGCAAAAGCGTTGAACCGATCAGTCGCATATAACCCGCAAGAACGATCCATTCAACTTCTTTTTGTTGTAGTTGTTTTAAAATTTCACGTTCAAACTGCTGTTTCGTTTCATATTGTTTAGGGTTAAAAACAAACAGCGGAACGTGTTCACGAATCGCTCGCTCAATTACTTTTGCATGCGGTCGGTCACATACGAGAAGCGCAACTTCCGCTTGCACTTCTCCTTTTTTCACTGCATCAACAATCGCTTGAAAATTCGTTCCGCTTCCTGAGGCAAAAATCGCTATTCGCTTCATTCCACTTTTCCTCCAGCAAACGATACACCCGTTCCTTCTTTGATTCGACCGATGATATACGCTTTCTCTCCACACGATTCAAGCAACTGCACAACATCTGGCACGATGTCGCTATCGACAGCTAACACAAAACCGATACCCATATTAAAAATATTGAACATCTCCATTCGTTGTAGCTGTCCGTGTTGTTGTAAAAAGCTAAAAATTGCTGGAACGGGCCATGAACCGTAATCAACTTCAGCTTGCAATCCGCTCGGTAACATGCGTGGAATGTTTTCGATAAAACCGCCACCTGTAATATGTGCCATCCCTTTTATATGAAATTGTTTTAACGCTTCGCGCACCGCTCGAACGTAAATGCGCGTAGGGGTTAATAGTTCTTCGCCAAGCGGGCGAACAAATGGTTCATATACGTGATCCAATTGCAAATTCGCATCTTTTATAATTTTTCTCACGAGCGAATAGCCGTTGCTATGCAAACCGCTCGAAGCTAAGCCGATCAACACATCGCCAGGAACAATCGCTTCTCCTGTAACTAATTTTTCTTTTTCCACCACCCCAACCGTAAACCCTGCTACATCGTATTCATCTTCAGCATACATGCCCGGCATTTCTGCTGTTTCTCCTCCAATAAGCGCACACCCTGCTTCGACGCAGCCGTCGGCAATTCCTTTTACAATATGCTCGATTTTTTCTGGCACCGCTTTTCCGCAAGCAATGTAGTCGAGAAAGAAAAGAGGCTCCGCCCCTTGTACGACAATATCGTTTACACACATGGCTACGCAGTCTATTCCGATCGTATCGTGCCGATCGAAAGCGAACGCAAGCATCAGCTTCGTCCCAACTCCGTCCGTTCCTGATACAAGGACAGGTTGCCTATACCCGAGCGAAGACAGATCAAACATTCCACCAAAACCACCTAAACTTCCAAATGCACCGATTCGGGCAGTTTTAGCGACATGTTTTTTCATTCGTTCTACTGCTTCATACCCAGCTTCAATATTCACTCCAGCTTGTTTGTACGCATGCGCCAACGTGCTCCCCTCCAATCTTTGTCGGATATTGTCCAGTGAAACAAGCTAAACATTGTCCGCAGTTCTTTGAATCGTTTGATCTTCCAATCGCCTGCAAAAGTCCTTCTTGACTTAAAAAGGCGAGGGAATCAGCTTCAATAAGCTGACGAATTTCTTCAATCGTGTGGTTAGCAGCAATAAGTTCAGCTTTTGTTGACGTATCGATCCCATAAAAACATGGATGCGTAATTGGCGGTGAGCTAATGCGCACATGTACTTCCGTCGCCCCTGCCTCTCGAAGCATACGTACGATACGCTTGCTCGTCGTTCCACGTACAATCGAATCATCAACCATCACAACTCGTTTGCCGGCTACAACTCCACGAACAGGCGATAATTTCATTTTTACCCCTTGTTCACGAAGTGCTTGAGACGGTTGAATAAACGTCCGACCAACATAACGATTTTTAATGAGCCCTAATTCGTAAGGAATGCCTGTCGCTTCCGCGTAGCCAATCGCCACCGAAATGCTCGAATCCGGTACACCTGTAACAACATCGGCTTCCACAGGTGCTTCAAATGCTAGCTGCTTCCCAAGATTTTTCCGTGCTGTATGAATGTTAATGCCATCCACGTTGCTGTCAGGACGAGCGAAATAAATATATTCCATGCTACAAATAGAGCGAGACACCCTCGGGGCAAAACGCTCAGAACGAATACCTTGTTTGTTAATCATGATGAGTTCTCCCGGCTCCACTTCTCGCTCATATGTGGCACCAATGACATCAAACGCACACGTTTCCGATGCCACAACATACGCCTCACCTAAGCGCCCAAGCGATAAAGGACGAAAACCATGTGGATCCAAAGCGATATACATTTCTGTTTCCGTCAAAATGAGAAAAGCAAAAGCGCCACGTAAATGCGTCAACGCTTCTTTAATTCGTTCTTTTAAAATTGGTTCGCCGCTGCGCTTAATTAAATGAGCAAGCACTTCAGTATCAGACGTCGTTTGAAAAATGCTCCCTTGTTGCTCTAAACGAAAGCGTAATTCATCGGCATTCACTAAATTTCCGTTATGCGCAAGCGCTAAACTACCACCTTGCGAACGAAACAAAAGCGGCTGAACATTCGCATATCCGCCCCCACCCGCAGTAGAGTAACGGACGTGGCCGATAGCAGCCATGCCCGTTAGTTTTTCTAATTCCCCGCGACTAAACACTTCCGTCACTAAACCAAGTCCTTTATGAAACTGGAGCGTTCCGTTTCCTCCAACGACAATGCCCGCGCCTTCTTGTCCGCGATGTTGTAAACTATGCAGCCCGTAATACGTTAACGTCGCTGCTTCCTCGTGTCCCCAAATACCGAAAATCCCACACTCTTCGTTTAATCCTTTGATTTCAGCAAGCATGGAATAGCTCCTTTCCATACATTTCGCATCGTTTCTACCGGAATGTGAACAATGCATGTATCTCCACTTGTCACATGAAGCGTTCCGTCATTTGTCACTTCCCCAATACATATTGCTTGAACGAGTTGTTCGAATGATTGTTGATGCTCTTTTTTCACAGAAACAACAAAGCGGGATTGCGTTTCACTAAACAGTTCAGAAACGACGTCGCCACTAATCGTCACACGTGCACCTAAACCTTGGGCATCGATTAAACATTCCGCAAGCGCAACCGCTAGACCACCTTCGGATACATCGTGCGCAGAGGCCACAACTCCTGCCCGAATAGCAGTGAGAAGCTGTCGTTGTCTTGTCGCCTCAACGTGTAAATCAATCGTTGGAGCTTTACCGAAAATACGACCTGTTAGCCATTTTTGTAGCTCGCTCCCACCAAATTCTTGCTTAGCTTCCCCAATGACATAAATCAAGTCGCCAGGTTGTTTAAATGCTTGTGTCGTAATATGACTGATATGTTCAACGACCCCAACCATGCCGACAATTGGTGTCGGATAAATCGCTTCGCCGTTCGTTTCATTATAAAGCGATACATTTCCACTAATCACAGGCGTTTCAAGTACACGGCACGCTTCGCTCATTCCCTCTACTGCTCTTTCAAGCTGCCAAAAAATTTCTGGTTTCTCTGGATTACCGAAATTTAAGCAATCCGTGACAGCAAGTGGCTGAGCTCCGGAACAAACAATGTTGCGCGCTGCCTCCGCAATCGCAATTTTCCCACCGACTTCTGGATTTAAATAGACGTAGCGAGAATTGCAATCGGTCGTCATCGCCAACGCTTTATTCGTCCCGCGAATACGTAAAACCGCCGCATCAGATCCCGGCGCAACAACTGTGTTTGTTCGAACCATGTAGTCGTATTGTTCATATACCCATTGTTTGCTTGCAATCGTCGGTTGACCTAATAACGCGAGCAACGTTTCTTCATAGTTATGAATAGTCGGCACATATTCCATCGTTTGAAACTCGCGATAATACACCGGTTCTTTCGATGGCTTATAATATACAGGCGCATCTTTAGCTAGTGCATCAACTGGAATTTCTGCGACGACTTCTCCACGGTGATACAAGCGCAACATATGGTCATCTGTTACGCGCCCAATCGCTTTCGCTTCTAGTCCATATTTCGCGAACACATCCATTATTTCTTGTTCGCGACCTTTTTTCACAACGAGCAGCATACGCTCTTGCGATTCAGATAGCATCATTTCATACGGCGTCATTCCTGTTTCACGCTGTGGAACGAGATCTAAGTTGAGTTCGATACCAGAACCAGCTTTGCTCGCCATTTCCGCTGACGAACTTGTTAAACCTGCAGCCCCCATATCTTGCATGCCAACGAGTGCATCAGAATGAATGACTTCCAAACAAGCTTCAAGGAGCAATTTCTCCATAAACGGATCCCCCACTTGAACAGCTGGACGCTTTTGTTCGGATTGTTCCGTTAATTCTTCCGATGCAAATGTTGCCCCATGAATGCCGTCACGCCCCGTCTTAGCACCGACATACATGACCGTATTTCCAACGCCTGCAGCAATTCCTTTTTGAATATCTTCATGCCGAATAAGCCCAACACACATCGCATTCACAAGTGGATTTCCTTCATATGCAGCATCAAATTGTACTTCACCACCGACTGTCGGAATGCCGACGCAGTTTCCGTACCCAGCAATACCTGCGACAACGCGTTCAAATAAATATTTCACGCGCGGTGACGTTAATTCGCCAAAGCGAAGCGAGTTTAATAACGCAATTGGTCGCGCTCCCATCGAAAACACATCGCGAATAATGCCCCCAACGCCCGTCGCCGCCCCTTGATACGGCTCGATCGCAGACGGATGGTTATGGCTCTCAATTTTAAACGCAACGGCTAATCCATCTCCAATATCTACAATACCTGCACCTTCTCCTGGCCCTTGCAATACATGTTTTCCTTCCGTTGGGAACTTCTTTAATACAGGCTTCGAATTTTTATAACTACAATGTTCCGACCACATCACAGAAAAAATGCCCGTTTCCGTATAGTTAGGGAGACGACCAAGGATACGTTCAACCATCGCAAATTCTTCGTCCGTTAACCCCATTTCACGATACAATTTTTGTTCTTTAATCATTGTTGGACTTGGTTCAAGTAGTAACGACATGTGCGTCCCTCCAATATGTCACGATTGATTGAAACAGTTTTAACCCATCAGCTCCGCCAAGCAGCTCATGAACAGCACGCTCAGGGTGCGGCATCATCCCAAGTACATTTCCTTTTTCATTCACAATCCCTGCAATGTTTTGTAAGCTGCCGTTTGGATTTTCCCCTTCATATCGAAAAACAATTTGATTGTTGGCAATAAGCTGTTGCAACGTTTGTTCGTCACAATAATAGTTTCCTTCCCCGTGCGCAATCGGAATGGTAATTACTTCCCCGCGTTCGTATTGTGATGTAAACATCGTTTCGTTATTTTCAACGCGAAGTTTGACTGGACGACAAATAAATGTTAACGTATCGTTGCGTCGCATCGCTCCTGGAAGAAGACCCGCTTCGAGTAAAATTTGAAATCCGTTACATACACCTAAAATCGGTTTTCCTTCATCTGCTGCTTTTTTGATCGCTTTCATCACATTAGAAAAGCGCGCAATGGCTCCAGATCGTAAATAATCACCATATGAAAAACCACCTGGCAAAAGAATGGCATCAAACTCATCTAAACAATGTGCATCATGCCAAACGTATTCGACGTCTTCTCCTAATTCGTCCGCAACCGCATGATACATGTCAACATCACAATTCGAGCCTGGAAATACAACGACCGCAAATTTCACTGCACGACGACCTCCTCAATGTCATAGCGATAATCTTCAATAACCGTATTCGCTAACAATTTTTCGCACATTTCCTTTACGACTGAATCAATATCGCGGTCGCTTTTTTCCACCAATAGCTCCATAAACTTTCCAATCCGTACGTCTTGCACTTCGTGGTAGTTTAATGTATGAAGTGCTCCTTTTACCGCATTGCCTTGTGGATCTAATACGTTTTCACGCAATGTGACATACACCTTTACTTTATACATGATAATCCTCCTAATCGTTGTAAAAGTTTCGTATATGTTTCTGTTAAGTCGCCTAAATCGCGGCGAAATACATCTTTATCAAATTTTTCTTTCGTGTGTACATCCCATAGTCGACACGTATCTGGGGAAATTTCATCCGCTAGCAACACCGCCCCCGTTTCATCTTTTCCAAACTCTAATTTGAAATCGACAAGCTGTAAGTCACACGAGCGAAATAAAGAAGTTAAAATGTCGTTCACGCGAAACGCCATTTGCTTCATGTGCACGAGCTCATCGGGGGTAGCAAGTTGCAACAAAGCGATATGATCTTCTGTTAATAGAGGATCGCCTAAGTCGTCATTTTTGTAGTAAAATTCTACAATCGGCTTCTCGATGACGGTCCCTTCCTGAAGACCGATTCGTTTCGCTAGACTACCGGCGACAATATTGCGGACAACAACTTCGAGGGGAATAATCGTCACTTGTCGCACAAGCTGTTCGGTGTCAGATATTTTACGAATAAAATGATTGTTTACACCCGCTTCATGCAAAAAGAAAAATAGTAAACTCGTAATCTCGTTATTTAATCTCCCTTTTCCAGCAATCGTTGCCTTTTTCTCACCATTAAATGCCGTTGCTTCATCTTTATATTCAATCCATAACATCCCTTTTTCATTTGTTGCATACACTTTTTTCGCTTTTCCTTCATATAGAAGGTGTTGCTTTTCCATGTTCTCTCCCCCGTTTATACAGAATATTAGCAATTTTTTATATATAGGTAAGGCGATTCACCTTACCTACTGCAAACCAAGTCGGCTAAAAATCGTATCAACATGTTTTAAATGATAGTTGTAATCAAAACAATCTGCGATTTGTTCCTTTGTTAAACGACTTGTAATGACTTCGTCTGCTTCAATTAACGAGCGGAACGGCACTTGTTTTTCCCACGCTTCCATCGCTTTCGGCTGTACAAGGTCATATGCTTCCTCGCGCGTCATCCCTGTATCAATAAGCGCCAATAATACGCGTTGCGAATAAATAAGTCCAAGGGTACGATCCATATTTTTCTTCATGTTTTCAGGGAATACCGTCAAGTTTTTCACAATGTTTGTAAAACGATGAAGCATGTAGTCTAGCGCGATCGTTGCATCCGGTAAAATAATACGCTCCGCAGACGAGTGTGAAATGTCACGTTCATGCCAAAGCGGTACATTTTCATAAGCTGTTAACATATAGCCGCGAATGACGCGCGCCATGCCTGTCATGTTTTCTGAACCGATCGGATTGCGCTTATGCGGCATAGCTGATGAACCTTTTTGTCCCTTTGCAAAAAACTCTTCCACTTCACGCGTTTCACTTTTTTGTAATCCACGAATTTCAACTGCAAATTTTTCAATAGATGTCGCAATTAAAGCGAGCGTCGCCATATAGTGCGCATGGCGATCACGCTGCAAAGTTTGCGTTGAAATCGGTGCAGGCTGTAAGCCAAGTTTTTCACATACGTATTGTTCAACAAACGGATCAATGTTTGCATACGTGCCAACGGCACCAGAAATTTTTCCAACACGCACAGTTTCCGCCGCTTGCTTAAAACGTTCCAAATTTCGCTCCATTTCTGCATACCAAAGCGCCAATTTCAACCCGAACGTCGTCGGTTCAGCATGTACACCATGTGTCCGTCCCATCATAACCGTATATTTATGTTCGATCGCCTTCTCTTTTAACACCGCAATAAAATTTTCTAAATCGCGTAATAAAATTTCATTTGCTTGTTTTAATAAATACGATAATGCCGTATCAACGACATCCGTAGATGTAAGGCCGTAATGTACCCATTTTCGCTCTTCCCCTAACGTTTCTGATACAGCACGTGTAAAGGCAACGACATCATGGCGCGTTTCTTCTTCAATTTCTTTAATACGTTCAATGTTGAATGATGCATGTTGACGAATTTTTTCCACATCTTCTTTCGGAATAACACCTAATTCGGCCCATGCTTCACACGCTAAAATTTCGACTTCTAACCAAGCACGAAAACGGTTTTCTTCCGTCCAAATCGCTCCCATTTCCGGTCTTGTGTAACGTTCAATCATACATTCATCCTCCGATCTTTCCAAATCGCAAATTTATCTATTTTTCGTTGCATCTCATCCACATCATCAACTAACCACGTGATATGCCCCATTTTTCGCTTCGGCTTCGCTTCTTTTTTTCCATAAAAATGAACATGAGCATCACGAAATTGATCGATGTTTCGAATAACATCGTCAACATGTTCTCCTAAAATATTGACCATAATTGTAGGTTTTAACAATTTCGTACTGCCAAGCGGCCAATTGCATACGGCACGAATATGTTGTTGAAATTGCGATGTGATACAACCGTTTATTGTATAATGACCTGAGTTGTGCGGTCTAGGGGCAAGTTCGTTAACATATAATTGTCCGTCTTTTGTCAAAAACATTTCAATTGCTAACGTGCCAACGAGTTGGAACGCTTCTGCTAACTGTTTCGCATATGTTTCTGCTTGTTCGATCATGGGCTGACTGATTGGGGCAGGAGCAATTGTTTCATGCAAAATGTTTTCGCGATGAATGTTTTCAACAACAGGAAATAGCGCCACCTCACCAGAAACATTTCGGACAACGATAATGGATAACTCTTTTACAAACGGCACCCACGCCTCCAATACACACTCACCATAAGTTAAAAGCGAACTTGCTGCGTATATATCATCTAAACAACGAATGACAACTTGCCCTTTTCCATCATACCCACCTCGGCACGTTTTCAACACAGATGGAATCCCAATCTCTCGAATCGCTTCTTCTAATTCTTCTTTTGTAATGACAAGTCGATAAGGTGCAACAGGTAAGCCTACAGACTGAACGGCCCGTTTTTCTTTCCAACGATGTTGTGTAACAGCAAGCAGCTCACTTCCTTGCGGCACATATCCCTTCTTTGCCAATCGCTTTAATGCATCGGCATCAATATTTTCAAACTCATACGTAACGACATCACTAACTTCAGCTAACTGATGTAACGCTTCTTCATCGCTATACGAAGCGACAATTTCAATGTCGGCTACTTGAGCACACGGAGATTGTGGGGTCGGATCGAGTACTGCCACAAAAAATCCCATCTCTTTTGCCGCAATTGCCATCATTCTTCCAAGTTGCCCTCCGCCAATAATCCCGATCGTTTGCCCTGGAACAATCGTTTTACTCAAGCTGATCACTACTTTCCATCACTTGTTTTCGAATCGTCTCACGTCGCTTGCGCAATGCTTCCATATACGTTGGCTCATACGTTCCAAGAATCGAAACAGCAAGCAACGCTGCGTTTATCGCACCTGCTTTTCCAATCGCCACTGTCGCTACTGGTACCCCGCCTGGCATTTGAACAATGGAGAGTAAAGAATCTAAACCGTTTAGCGCCTGAGATTTTACCGGTACCCCAATAACTGGAATTGTTGTTTTTGCTGCTACCATTCCCGGTAAATGTGCAGCCCCGCCCGCTCCAGCAATGATCACTTTTATTCCGCGTTCTTCCGCTGATTCGGCATATGCAAACATATAGTCTGGCGTACGATGGGCTGAAACAACTTTTTTTTCGAACGGAACACGTAACTCTTCTAATATATCGCACGCATAACGCATCGTTTCCCAGTCTGACTGACTGCCCATAATAACAGCTACAAGTGGCTGCATCTATATTCACCTCTTTTTATCATTCAGAAAAAAATCCAGAACGATGCCCTCGATAATAAGGGAAAGCATCGTTCTGGACATATTTCGCCCATGGGGTGAAAAAAGCCAATAAGATCCTTTCCCTCATAGTCCAATAATTTACGGTTATTGGGTAGAGACTTTCGGGCCATATTCCCAAAATTATATGAGGGTTCCATAACGTATTCACTTACTTTCATCTTACCAGTCATTTTTAAATCATGTCAACACAAAATCGAACATTTTTAAAAATAAAATATTTAATGTTCGGTTTTTGCTTAAAAATCACCATTTTATTTATTGCATCGTATAGTAAAAAGAAAAAGAGAAAGGAGGAAAAATAATGGACTGGACGAAACAATGGGAAGCGTTTTTTTCTAATCCTTTTTGGAATTCAACAAACGTTTTTTCTTCTCATACACCTGGCATCAATATGTATCGTCGTGAAAATGAATTACTCGTCATCGTTGCAATCCCAGGTTTACAGGATGTACACGATGCAGAAGTATATATTCATTACAATACGTTAGAAATCAAAGCAAACGTTCAATTACATTTTGAAGGGTTTGAATTAATTGAAGAAGGAATTACACAAGGACCGTTTGAGCGAGTCATGCAACTTCCTTTCCCTGTGGGAGAAAAAGTCAATGCTGTATACGAGAACGGGCTACTTTTTATTCATCTTCATCGCCTCGTTCCTGATCATATAAAAAGAAAAGTGGAAATTAAATAAAAAATGAGCTAACCAATATCGGTTAGCTCTTCACTATGGGGGAGAGGATTGTAAAAGCGTTAAACGCAAATACATGGACAAAAAAAGTTAGAGAACAAAATAGAGATGCTCTCTAACTTGCTATGTCCGCCCGGCAACGTCCTACTCTCGCAGGCGGTGTCCCGCCAACTACCATCGGCGCTGGAGAGCTTAACTTCCGTGTTCGGGATGGGAACGGGTGTGACCTCTCCGCCATCGTCACCGAGCAAACATGCTTTTTCATAACGCCATGTCAGGCGTGAAGGATTATTCCTTCAAAACTAGATAACAGGGGTTGTATTGTCTAGCTTCGAACTAACACCCTCCTACGCCTTCGCTTTTTCCGTTCGACGTGCACGCACGTCTTCGTCAAAAGCTTTTGGCTCCGTCGGATGTTTTCTTGACTACGTCAAGAACCGTTCTCCGCTTTTCTTGTTGTCTAGCTTCGGCTCCTAGCCCCTCGAATCGCTTCAGTCCTGCTGTGGCGGCAACAGCCTCCTCGCAGGCCTTTCGCGTTCTTCGTGGCTGAACAGTCGCCTACGCTTTTCTTGTGTGTTTAGTTAAGTCCTCGATCGATTAGTATCCGTCAGCTGCACGTGTCGCCACGCTTCCACCTCGGACCTATCTACCTTGTCATCTTCAAGGGATCTTACTCGCTTGACGCGATGGGAAATCTCATCTTGAGGGGGGCTTCACGCTTAGATGCTTTCAGCGCTTATCCCTTCCGCACATAGCTACCCAGCTGTGCCCCTGGCGGGACAACTGGTACACCAGCGGTGCGTCCATCCCGGTCCTCTCGTACTAAGGACAGCTCCTCTCAAATTTCCTACGCCCGCGACGGATAGGGACCGAACTGTCTCACGACGTTCTGAACCCAGCTCGCGTACCGCTTTAATGGGCGAACAGCCCAACCCTTGGGACCGACTACAGCCCCAGGATGCGATGAGCCGACATCGAGGTGCCAAACCTCCCCGTCGATGTGGACTCTTGGGGGAGATAAGCCTGTTATCCCCGGGGTAGCTTTTATCCGTTGAGCGATGGCCCTTCCATTCGGAACCACCGGATCACTAAGCCCGACTTTCGTCCCTGCTCGACTTGTAGGTCTCGCAGTCAAGCTCCCTTCTGCCTTTACACTCTACGAATGATTTCCAACCATTCTGAGGGAACCTTTGGGCGCCTCCGTTACGCTTTGGGAGGCGACCGCCCCAGTCAAACTGCCCACCTGACACTGTCTCCCACCCCGATCAGGGGTGCGGGTTAGAATCTCAGTACGACAAGGGTGGTATCCCAACGGCGACTCCACCTAGACTGGCGTCCAGGCTTCTCAGTCTCCCACCTATGCTGTACATGTCGCACCAACATTCAATATCAGGCTGCAGTAAAGCTCCACGGGGTCTTTCCGTCCTGTCGCGGGTAACCTGCATCTTCACAGGTACTATGATTTCACCGGGTCTCTCGTTGAGACAGTGCCCAAGTCGTTACACCTTTCGTGCGGGTCGGAACTTACCCGACAAGGAATTTCGCTACCTTAGGACCGTTATAGTTACGGCCGCCGTTTACTGGGGCTTCGGTTCGCACCTTCGCTTGCGCTAAGCGCTCCCCTTAACCTTCCAGCACCGGGCAGGTGTCAGCCCCTATACTTCGCCTTACGGCTTCGCAGAGACCTGTGTTTTTGATAAACAGTCGCTTGGGCCTTTTCACTGCGGCTCCCCTGGGCTATTCACCCGAGGGAGCACCCCT